>JBKJRG010000110.1:0-4736 GCA_046594805.1 Opitutaceae bacterium
CGAAGGCGTAGTCGGCGTGGCCGACGCTGCGCAGGAAGACTGCGCGATCGAAGGCCACGCCATGCCGGGCGTGGATCTCGGCATAGGCGTCGATCAAGGGTGTCTCCGTGTCGAGAATCAGCCCGTCGAAATCGAATACAAGTGCGCGGATCATGGAGAAATCAGGATTGAAAACATTTTTGCCGCGTAAAATTGCAAGGGTTCTGTCCGGCCGGCGAGGCTCTCCCGCGCGTCTATCGGCGCCGCCCCGGCGTGTTTCGGTCTTTAGTACGCGGCGATGCCCTCGGGACCTTTCCTTTCGGCGAAAGGCTCACGCCTTCCGCTACCCTCCAGCCCCCAAACTCCGCGCTCGTCAGGCGTGCTCCGCCCGTTTCATCCTGCGTGATCCGATGAAAACTCCGCCTTCCGATGCCGTCCTGCGCCGCCTCGCGGCGCGACTGCCGTCCGGGCGCGTGCTGTCGGGCCCGGCCCAGCTCGCCGCCTACGAGAGCGACGGTCTGACCGCATTTGCCGCGCGGCCGCTCGCGGTGGTCGTGCCGCATTCACAGGACGAGGTCGTGACGGTGGTCCGCTTCTGCCGGGAGGAAAAACTCCCCTTCGTCGCGCGCGGGAGCGGGACCAGCCTGTCCGGCGGCTCGCTGCCGTTCGCTGGCGGCATCGTGATCGCGTTAAACCGCTTGAACCGGATCATCCGGCTCGATCCGGCGGGGCGGACCGCGGTGGTGGAGCCGGGGGTCATCAATCTTGCGGTGACGGCGGCGGCGATGCCTTACGGACTGCACTACGCGCCGGATCCGTCGAGCCAGTCGATCTGCACCATTGGCGGGAATGTGGCGTTCAATGCCGGCGGGGCGCATTGCCTCAAGTATGGGATGACCTCGAATCACGTGCTCGGCTTGAAGGCGGTGCTAGCCACGGGCGAAGTGGTCGAGTTTGGCGGAGCGAGCCGCGAGCAGATCGGGCCGGATTGGACGGGGCTTTTCGTGGGCAACGAAGGGCTGTTTGGCATCGCGCTGGAGATTACGCTGCAGCTCCTGCCGCGCGCGGAATGTTTTCACACCGTGCTGGCGGGTTATCGCACCCTGGAGCAGGCGGGCGAAGCGGTGTCCGCCGTGATCGCGAGCGGGTTGCTGCCGGGCGCGATCGAAATCATGGATGCCTTGGCGCTGGAGGCGGCGGTGGCCGCGGTGCACGCGGAGTATCCGCCGAATTCGGAAGCGGTGCTGATTGTCGAGCTCGAGGGCCCGCGCGAAACCGTGGCGGCCGAACGCGTGCGACTCGATGAAGTCCTGGCCGGCAGCGGCGCCGTGGAAATCCGGGTGGCGCGCGATGCGACGGAGCGGCTGGCGATCTGGAAGGGACGCAAGAGTGCCTTCAGCGCGGTGGGCCGGCTGTCGCCGGATTTCATCGTGCAGGATGGCGTGGTGCCGCGGCGGAAGCTTGGCGAGGCGCTGCGAAAAATCAGCGCGTGGTCGAGCGAGATGGGCATCCGGTGCGCCAACGTGTTTCACGCGGGCGATGGCAACCTCCATCCGCTCATTCTTTACGATGGGCGCGAACCGGGTGCGCTGGCCCGCGCGGAGGAGCTCGCGGGGAAAATCCTGCGGATGTGCATCGAGATGGGCGGATCGATCACCGGCGAGCACGGCGTCGGCATGGAAAAACGCGACTACCTGCCGCAGATGTTCTCGCCGGACGCGATCGAGTGCATGCACCGCCTCCGGGCGGCGTTCGATCCGGAGGGTATCGCGAATCCCGGGAAAATGTTTCCCAGTGCCGAGGCGCCCGCCCTGGCGCAGCATGGCCTCCATCCGCTCGAGAAGGCGGGAGTGATTTCACGCGAATGAAGGCGGACAAGAATCCAATCGCGGAAACGCGGAAGGCCGGAAACGCGGAGGGAATCCGGATGTTTTCCGCGATTCGGCTCTTCCGCGTTTTCGCGATTTAGCATGCCGAGCCCGGATTCAATCGGACCTGCTCCGGCTACCCCGGATGAGCTCGCTGACGCGGTGCGCTCGGCGCCGCGCGTGATCGTGGTCGGGGCGGGCACCAAGCCGCGGCTGGCGCGGGTGTCCGGGGAGTTCTTCCGGATTTCGACGGCGAAGCTGAGTGGCATTGTCGATTACGAGCCGAGTGAGTTCACTTTCACCGCGCTGGCGGGGACGCCATTGCGGGAAATCGTGGCGGCGCTGGCCGAACGCGGCCAGTACCTCCCGTTCGATCCGGCGCTGGTGCGCGCGGGCGCGACGCTCGGGGGCACCGTGGCGGCAGGTCTCAGTGGACCGGGGCGTTTCCGGTTTGGGGGCCTGCGCGATTTCATCCTCGGCGTGCAATTCGTCGACGGCGCCGGGCGGCTGATGCGGATGGGCGGCAAGGTGGTCAAGAACGCCGCCGGTTTCGATTTGCCGAAATTCTTTGTCGGCAGTGCGGGCCGGTTCGGCGCGCTCGCGGAGATCACGTTCAAGGTTTTCCCCCGGCCGGCGGCCCGGCGCACCCTGCGGCTCGAGGCGAAGGATTTTGCGGCGAAGGTGAAGCTGTTCACCGAACTCGCGAACGGGCGGTGGGAAGTCGACGCGCTCGATGCCGCGCTGGAGGAACCGGCGGTCTTCGCGCGGCTGGCCGGCCCGGCGGTGGCGCTGGACGCGCTGTCCGCTGAAATCTTCGGGCGCTGGCCCGGGACGGCGCTGACGGGTGGTGAAGCGGATTATTTCTGGCAGACGGTGGCTGAGTTTCGGTGGGCCTATTCGAACGGGACCCTGGTGAAAGTGGCGCTGATCCCCGGCCAGGTGGAGGAGTTTGCCGCGCGACTCCGCGCACAGGCCGGAGCGCGGGGGTGGGTGAGCGCGGGTGGCAACGTCGGCTACGTGTCAGTCGCGGCGGGCGCGGCGCTGCCGCCACTCGCCTGGCCCGGCATGACGCTGTGGGGCGAGGGCGCGTTGTGGCTCGGCACTCCGCCGCCGTCCGACATCATGCGCGCGGTGAAGACCGCGCTCGATGCCGAGCACCGGTTTCCGAATCTCGATGAATAAAGCAGGAAACCAGGAAGCCATGAACCAGGCATCGACCGCTGAGAGGTTTGGCTCTCTCCTGGTTTCCTGGCTTCCTGCTTCCACTGGCTGCTACTGAAATTAAATGCTCCACGCGATCAAACCCCAGGAACATGGCCCGCTGGGCGACCCGATGGCGCATGCGGTGCAGGCGTGCGTGCATTGTGGATTTTGCCTCGCTGCCTGCCCGACGTATCACGAGCTGGGGCAGGAAATGGACACGCCGCGCGGCCGGATCGTGCTGATGAAGCAGGTGCTGGAGGGCACGCTGCCCGCGCGCGACGCCCAGGTGCACATCGACCGCTGCCTCGGTTGCCTCGCGTGTGAGCCGGCCTGCCCGAGCGGCGTGCCTTATCGCGATTTGATCAGTCCGTTTCGCGCGGAGCATGAAAAGGAGTTTGTCCGGACACCCGGCGAGCGGCTGCGGCGGTGGCTCGCGGCGAAGACGATTCCGTTTCCGGCGCGCTTCCGGACGGCGCTGCGTTTCGCGAAGGTCGGCCGCGCCTTGAGTTTCCTGGTGCCGCGGGTCCTGCGGCCCATGCTGGAACTCGCACCCTCAAGCGTGCCGGCACCGGCAACGCTCCCGCGCGTGACGCCGGCGCAGGGCGAACGGCGGGCCCGGGTTGCCTTGCTCGCCGGTTGTGCGCAGCAGGTGATCGAGCCGGACATCAATGTCGCGACGATCGAGGTGCTCGCGCGCAACGGCGTCGAGGTCGTGGTGCCGGAAACGCAGGGCTGCTGTGGCGGTCTCGCGTGGCACACGGGCGACCTGGCGGCGGCGCAGGCATTTGCCCGTCGGAACCTGGCGGCGTTTCCGGACGACGTAGACGCCATCCTGACGAACGCCGCCGGCTGCGGGTCGGCCATGCACGAGTATCATTTGATCCTGCGCGGCACGCCGGACGAGGCGCGCGCCGATCGGTTTCGCCAGCGCGTGGTTGACGTCAGCGTATTTCTGTCGCGCCTCGGCTTGCGCGAAGCGCCGTCCGGCCGGGCGGGCGCGCAGGTGGTCGCTTATCACGACGCCTGTCACCTGGCCAACGCGCAAGGCGTGCGGAGCGAGCCCCGGGCGCTGCTTCGCGCGATTCCCGGCGTGGAGTTGCGCGAGGTCGCGAATGCGCACCTGTGCTGCGGCAGCGCCGGCACCTACAATCTCGACCAGCCCGCGATCGCGGCGTCGCTCGGCGCGCAGAAGGCGGAGGCGGTGAGGGTCGCTTTGGCCGCCAACCCAGGACCGGCCCCGGCGCCGGGTTCGAGGCAGTCCCATTCGACAGGCTCAGGGCAGGCGGGAGCGGGGATTGTCGCGACGGGCAACATCGGCTGCCTGACCCAACTGCGTGCTCACCTGGCGAAGACCGGTTCCGAAATCCGCGTCCGACATACGATGCAGGTGCTCCGCGATGCATATCGAGGGTGACCTCAGGCCGGCGCCGGAATTCCGCCTCTCGCGGCGGGCCGGCGCGTTTTCCCCTCATGGGTGAAAACAAGATCGGTTCGTGCGCCTGGCGCGGGTGGGAGGCGTTTTCACGTATTACGTGAAATCGGGCTCGCCCCGCCGCACGGTGGGAGCCTGCGGCGTTTTCACGTATTACGTGAAAATAGGCCTGGGTCATTCGCCGAGTGGAGGCGGGACGGTTTTCACGCAATACGTGAAAAGGGTCTTGAGCTCGTTGCGGGGGCTGACGGAAT
>JBKJRG010000305.1:0-6909 GCA_046594805.1 Opitutaceae bacterium
CTCACGCATGAGCGCCGGGAACGACTGGCCCGTCACGTCGATCATGAGCTGCTGGAGCACGCTGTAGCCTCCGCCGGAGTAACGCCACTTCGTGCCGGGCTTGAGATCGATCCGGATGGCGGCGGTATTGGCGGCGGTGCCATTCAACACCTGCACCAGCGTGGGCAAGGTCGCGGTCGACGCGTAACTGGGGATACCATCGACCGTCAGGCCGGCGGTGTGGCTGAGCAGGCGGCGCAGGGACACGATCTCGCCGGCCGCGGCAGGCGACGATGGGACCTGCCATGACTTCAGTGTCTCGTTCACGTCGCCGTCGAGCGTGAGCTGTCCGGCCTCCACCAGGATCAGGGCGACAACCGCGGCGACGGGCTCGCTGATGGAAGCAGCCTGGAAAAGCGTGCCCGTCGTGACGGGGTGGGTCCCATCCGCTTTCATCACGCCGTAACCGCGCGCCCATTCGATTGCGCCATCGTTGATCACGGCGAGGGAGACGCCCGGCACCTTGAGCGCCGCCATCCGCCGGGCGATCGTCCACGGTTCCGACTTCGCGCCGGCGATCCGCGCGGCCGGGAGCAGGCCATGCTCGACGCGGGCGATTCTTTCCGCGACGGCCGCCGTCGGCGGCGCGGCGGGTGCGATCGAATCTGCTGCCGTCGCGCGGGCCAGCGCCGCGAGCGCGAGCAGGACGCACCCGGTAAGACGGGACCGGGAAAAGCTATTTTTCATGTAGCGTGATGGCTTCGTACCGGCGCGTCCATAATCCGTCCTCCTGCCAGCCGCGCACCCGCGGCGACATCAGCCAAATCTTGGTGTTGAAGTAAAGGGGGGCGACTGCGGCTGCCTCGATCAGCCTGGCCTCGGCGGCGACCAGCGCCGCGGCGCGCAGCGCGGCGTCCGGTTGCGCCCGGGCTTGGTCGACGAGTGCGTCGAAACGCGCGTCGTTCCATTGCGGCAGGTTGTCCGGCGCGCCGCTGGCAAAATCGGCCAGCAGATTCTCCGCATCCGCGACATCGGGAATCGAGGTCATGAACCCCAAGTCGTAGGTGCCGGCCATCAAGGCGGAAAAATGGACCTTGGCGTCGCGCAGGCTCACCCTGATTTCGAGGCCGAGTTCCTTTTTCCACATGGCCTGCAGGGCTTCGAGCACGGACGCGTTGGTCCAGCTGGTGAGTTCCAGCGCGGGAAAATTGCGGCCCCCGGGAAAGCCCGCCTCCGCCAGCAATCGTCGCGCTTCGTCCGGTGCGAAGCGCTGCTCCCAAGGCAGCGGCGCCACGTCGGCGGGATCGCGCAAGGCGGGCGGCACGAAGCGCGCGGCCGGCGGCTGGCCGCCCTTGAGCACGAAGGCGATCAGCCGCTCCCGCTCGATCGCGAGCGCCAGCGCCCGGCGGACCCGCGGGTCGCTCAGCGGCGCGCGCGTGCAGTTGAAGGAAAGAAAACGCGTCTCCAACATCGGCGCGCGATGCAGTTCAGCGGGACGTTCCCGCGCGTAGGCGTCGAGCTTGTTCGCCGACACCGACATGGTCGCGTCGATTTGCCCGGCCCGGAAAGCGCGCTCCTCGGCATCGCCGTTGTCGAAGTGGACGAAACGGATCTGGTCGAGCCGGACCCCGGCCGCGCCATGCCAGGCGGGATTTCGTCGCACGACGATGTGCTGATGCGGCCGCCATTCCGCGAGGGTGAAAGGGCCATTGCCGACAAAATTTTCCGGGCGCGTCCAGGCCCGCCCATGCCGCGCGACCGCGCGCGGGTTCACCGGAATCCACGGGCCGCTGGCCACGTAGAAGGGGAATCTCGGCACGGGCTGCGCGAGAGTGATGACCACGGTATGCTCGCCGACCGCCCGGAAGCCGACGGCGGAAAAGTCGTTCAGCTCCCCGCGCAAAAAAGCGCGGGCATTCTTCACCGCAAAAAAGACCTGGGCTTTCGGCGCCGCCGTGGCCGGGGTCAGGACGCGACGGTAGCTTGCGATGAAATCCGCGGCCGTGACCGGTTCGCCATTCGACCAGCGCGCCTCCGGCCGCAGGTGAAACGTGTACACGAGCTGGTCCGGGGAAACCTCGAAGCGGGCCGCCGCGCCCGGCGTTGGAGCGCTGCCATCATTCGGACCCGGCACGAGCAAGCCTTCGCTCAACGCGCGCAGGATGGCGAACTCATCGGGCAGCGTGGCCACGGCCGGGTCGAGATCGCCGGGTTCGTTGCGCTGGCTGAGACGGAGCACGCGTGCGGAGGAGTCGGGTGGCGTCGGGGGGGCGGACTCTCGGCGGGCACATCCGGCGAGGACCATTCCGGCCAGAAACATCAGGGCGGCAGCAGGGATCAAAGAAGCGCGGGCGGCTGGTCCGCGGGCAAGAGTCACCGAGGCCGGCGGGACGCCTGCGCTACTTTTCCAGCCAGACATGCTTGTAGGGATGATGATCGAGCAGCGTCGGGTTCCAGCCCTTCACCGACGGCTGCTTGAGGAAAATGTGCGTGTAGTGATAGATCGGCACGATCGGCGCCGCTTCGAGCAGCAGGGCCTCGGCTTTCTGGAACAGGGCATGGCGGGCCGCGGGATCGACGGTGCGGGCGGCCGCGAAAAGCGCGGCATCATAATCGGGGTTCGACCAGCCCGTGTAATTGTTGCCGCTATCCGACCGAAAGATGTCGAGGAAGGTCTGCGGGTCGAGGTAATCGCCAATCCAATCCGACCGGAGAATCTGAAAATCGCCGGCGCGGCGCGAGGCATGGGTCACCTTGAGTTCCTGGTTGACGAGTCGGACTTCGACCCCGAGATCGCGGCGCCACATTTCCTGGACCGCCTCCGCCACCAGGCGGTGATTCTCGGAATTGTTATACAACAATTCCATCGCGGGCAGTCCCTTCCCGCCCTCATAGCCGGCCTCCTTCAACAGACGGCGCGCGGCCACGAGATCGGTGGGTAACTGCGCCGCGGCGGTGTAGCCGGCCGTGCCCGGCGGCGTGAGGGCGTGCGCCGCGGCCTGGCCGCCGCGCAGGATTTTTGACACAATGGCGTCGCGGTCCACCGCCAGCGCGAAGGCGCGGCGGATCCGGGCGTCGGTGAAGGGGGTGCGGCGGGTGTTGAACCGGTAGAAATAGGTGCCCAGGTATGGATCGATTCGCAGCCGCTCCGGGTCGTCCCGCCGGTAGCCGTCGATTTTGCTGAAAGGAATAAACTCGGTGAGGTGAAGCTGGCCCGCCCGAAAAGCGCGCTCCTCCGCGTCGACGCTATCGATGGGATAAAAATGAATCGCCTTGAGCCGCACGGTCGCCGCATCCCAGTAGGTCGGGGATTTTTCTGTGATGATGACCTGGTTCTGCTGCCATTTTTTCAGCGTAAAGGGACCGTTGCCCACCATTCGCTCCGGGCGGGTCCAGGAGCTGCCGCGTTGATTGACCGCGCCGTGTTTCGCGATCGTGGCCACCGGCACCGGGAGCCACGGCGGGTTGGTGATCAGCGCGAGAAAATAGGGTGCGGCATGTTCCAGCGTCAGCCGCAGCGTGCGCGCGTCGAGCGCGGTGACGCCCACCTGCGCGAAATCGGTGCGCGTCCCTTTATGAAAGGCCTCCGCGCCCTGCAGGATGTAGAGCATGTTGGCGTAATCGGCCCCGAGCGAACCAGTGAGGATGCGGCGATAGGATGCGACGAAGTCCTGCGCCGTGACCGGCGTGCCGTCCGACCATTTGGCGGTGGCGCGGAGTTGAAAGGTGTACACCAGCCCATCCGGTGAAACCTCCCAGCGTTCCGCGACACCGGGGACCGGATGGAGATCCACCGGATCCTCGGTGACCAGCCCCTCGAACAAGGCGCGCAGGACGTTCCCCTCGGCGATGCCGGTGACCAGATGGGGATCGAGCTCGGCGACTTCATAACCGATGCCACGGTGCAGCACCTGTTCGCGATCGCCCTGCTGGACGGCGGTGACGCGCTTGGAGCAGCCGCTCACCAGCAGGCAGCCAGCCGCACACAGCAAACGGGCGAAGTTCGGGCGGACCCGAAGCAACCGGGCCAGGGGCGAAGCGGGGAGGAGCGACACGTTCATGCTTTGGCGATGAGGCACACCGCGTGGGCGGCGATCGCGAGCCCACGGCCGATCTCGTCGACGCCCTCGTTGGTCGTGGCCTTGATCCCGATGTTGGCGACTGGCAGATGGGTGGACTTGGCGAGCGTGGCTTTCATCTCGGCGAGCCGCGGATAAATTTTCGGCTGCTCCGCGAGCACGGTCGCATCGATGTTAACAATCGCAAAGCTGCGCTTGGAAAGTTCGCCGCAGACGCGAGAGAGCAGCACCTGCGAGTCGATGTTGCGGTAGGCCGGATCCGTGTTGGGAAAGAAATGGCCGATATCCGGCAGAGCGCAGGCGCCGAGCAACGCGTCGCAGATGGCATGGGTCAGGCAGTCGGCATCCGAGTGACCGTCGAGTCCGAAGTCGCAGTCGAATTTGACGCCGCCCAGGATCAGGGGCCGGCCAGCGACGACCCGGTGAATGTCGTACCCGTGGCCAATCCGGAAGTTCATGCCGGGAGGTTGGCCGGGGAATACGCGGAAGACACGGCAGAATTCGGGTTGAGTGAAGCGCTGACGGAAACCCGCCCGGTCACGGCGCGGATCCCTCGCGCGCGAGCAGGAATTCCACGTAAGCCAGGTCCGCGGGATTGGTCAGCTTGGGATTGGGGTGCGGATTTTCCAGCAGCGCGATGGGGTGGTCGAGCTGTTCGACCGCCTGCGCATCGTCTGTGATGTGGAGTCCACGCGATTGCACCCGGGCATAGGCGCGGACGATCAGCGTGCGGGCGAAGACCTGCGGCGTTTCCATCGCCCAGAGCCGGGTGCGGTCGAGGGTGCGCAGATGGGCGTTGGCATGGTGCTGCTTGATCGTGTCGGTCACGCGATGGGCGAGGACCACGGCGTGCTCGCGGCGGACGATCTTGTGGAGGGCGACGAGCTGTTCCGGGCGAACCAGGGGGCGGGCACAGTCGTGAATGAAAACATGTTCAATATCCGCGGGCAGCGCGGCGAGGGCGTGGATCACCGAATCCTGGCGTTCCCGGCCGCCGCGCACCAGGACCGATGGCGTCGGCGCGTAGGCGGAGAGTTCCATCATCTGGCGCTGGTCGCGATAGACGACGACATAGAGGTCCGCGATCGCGCTTTGCATGAAGGCGGCTGCCGAGTGCGCGAAAACGGGCCGGCCCGCGAGGGACGTGAGGACCTTGTCCGCGACCGCCCCTCGCATGCGCGAGCTGCTACCGGCGGCGAGCAGGATGGCGGCGGTGCGGCTCATCGAGGGCCCAGGGCCAGGGAGTCTGGAGTAGCGCCGGCTTCCAGCCGGCACCCGGAAACGGCCGGCAGGATGCCGGCGCTACGTGCAGCGGAATTCATGCGGATTGCAGCTCGGAGAGAATCGCCCGTGCCGCCGCAACCGGATCGGGTGCCTTGAAGATCGGCCGGCCGACGACGATGAAATTGGCGCCGGCGCGGGCGGCTTCGCCCGGGGTCATCACGCGGGTCTGATCGTCGGCCTTGGCGTCGCGGGGCCGGATGCCCGGAGTGACGAGGGCGACCGCAGGGGGCAGCACGGCGCGGAGAGGAGCAATTTCGAGCGGCGAACAGACGAGCCCCCGCAGTCCGGCAGCGACGGCCAGTTCGCCCAGCCGGACGACTTGGGCTTCGGGGCTGGCGGAGACGCCGGTTTCCGCGAGGCCCGCCGCGCTCATCGAGGTGAGCACCGTCACGCCGAGCAGCAGCAGGTCCGGGGCGTGTTGCTGCTGGGCCTTCGCGGCCCACTGCATCATCTCGCGTCCGCCGCAGGTGTGGAGGGTCAGCATCTGGATCGGAAGCTTCGCCACCGATTCCACTGCCTTCGCGACCGTGTTCGGGATGTCGTGGAGCTTGAGATCGAGGAAGACATTGAAACCGAGGCCGGCGATTTCGCGGACGGCATCGGGACCCTCCGCGGTGAACATCTCCAGACCCACCTTCACCCACCGCACCGTTCCCTGGAGCTGGCGCAACGCGGGGGCGACGTCGCGGGGGGAGGGCGCATCGAGGACGAGAATCAAATCGCAGGGCATGGAAGGAAGCCACTAAGGGCGACTTGGGCGGCCGAATGAAGCCCAAATCCAGCCGACGACGCGGAGCGCAGCGGGGTTGCCTCGTGGCCCGGCACCTCGCAATGACAGGGGTTGTGGTTGACCTCTCCCTCCGGGCGCCGGCCAAGCTGAACCTCTTCCTCGCCATCACGGGCCGGAGAGCGGATGGATTCCACGAGCTCGTGTCGGTCGTAACCCCGCTCGAGTTTGGCGATACGCTCAGCGTCCAGCCGGCGGCGGAATTTTCGCTGGCTTGCGACCAGCCGGAGGTACCGTGCGACGAATCCAACCTCGTCCTCCAAGCCGCCGCCCTGTTCCGACGCGAAACAAAATGGCCGGGCGGGGCCAGGTTTTTCCTGGAGAAACGCGTGCCGGTCGGTGCGGGACTGGGCGGGGGCAGCAGCGATGCGGTCGCGGCCCTGCGCGCGCTCAATCGACTGGCCGGTCAGCCACTGAGTCCCTCCCATCTGGCCGCGCTGGCCGCACAGCTCGGTTCCGATTGCGCTCTTTTTCTGCACGACGGCCCGGTGGTGATGCGCGGGAGAGGGGAGCGGATCGCGCCGCTGGCCTCGGCAGTCGTCGCGCGGCTGCGCGGTCGCCGGGTGCTGGTGTTCAAGCCGGGATTTTCGATCGCAACGCCTTGGGCTTACGCCCGTCTGGCGGCGGGCGCGCCGGCGAGCTATCTGGCGGAGGCGGAGGCGGAGGCCCGGCTGGCGGCGTGGTTGGGTTCTGAGCACGCGGCGGTGGAAGAGTTGTTGTTAAATACGATGGAGCCCCCGGCCTTCGCCAAGTTTCCCGCGCTGCCGCTGTTGCTGGATC
>JBKJRG010000373.1:0-2676 GCA_046594805.1 Opitutaceae bacterium
ACGAAGCTGTTTCCCAGGTTCGTGGTAGCAGGCGAGGTCACGAGGCGGTAGCGCGGTGACTCGCGCACGACAGCCTCGTGACCTCGGCTGCTACCCGGATCCCGCAAGTTCAACTCCTAGGATTCTTCCGCTACGGGCGAATTGGTTGAACCGCGCCCAGCGCGAGTCGGAATCCCACCGTGTAATCCAAACGCGCCGCCGATCCACCGGAGCGAGCCGCGGAGCGTCCCTGCCGGGCATCCGTTCTCCAACTTCCACCGCGCGCCATCCGGTAGTGACCGCGCGCGGGACCGGTCGGATCCTCCACCGCTCCGCCGGGGTAGTCTCCGTACCAGTCGAGGCACCACTCCAGCACATTGCCGGACATGTCGTGAAAACCCCAGGCATTCGGTTTTTTCATGCCCACCGGATGTGTCGTATCGCCGCTGTTGTTGTTGTGCCACGCCATCGCGTCGGGTTCGCCGGCATACGACGCGGTTGTTCCGGCACGACACGCATACTCCCACTGCGCTTCGGTCGGCAGGGTGAAGGCGTAGCCTTCGGGCAAACGTCCTGCCGTGCGTTCGCGCTCAGTCAGCTTGCGGCAAAACGCCATCGCATCGATCCACGAAACGCGATCGACCGGGGCATCCTGGCCGGCCATTTTAAGCGTGCTCGGGTTTGTGCCCATCACCTCCTCGTATTGTGCCTGCGTCACCTCCGTCTTGCCCAACCAGTAGCCTTTTGTCAGCGTTACCTGCATCCGCGGTCCTTCGGCTTTGTTTCTCTCGGGTTCCTCCGCGGCACTGCCCATCGTGAAAGCGCCAGCCTCGATCCAAACAAGCTCGAGGTTGAGACCGGCCATCACGCGATTCGTTCGCACCGCCGGACGGGCGGCCCCGGCGGCGTCGCTCACGCCAGCCGTCCGTTGCCCCCGGGAAGCGGATTCCTCGCCGAAGGTCGAAGCTGCGACCGCGCACAGTGCCAGCATCCGCGCCACCTGGGGAAAGGGTTGGCGCCGCCGGCTGAAGATTCGAGGCCCCAGGTTGATCATGTTCTCCCCGATTAGGGGTTGAACCAACAGGAACGCAATGATCGGAGGGAGCATTCGGTGTCCGCAGCGCAATCTTGGGAGACCAGGCACCTCGTCTTCCTGATGCGTCTGTCCCCTCGCTGGCCAGTCGTGGCACTTCAGGCGGAAATCTGTCGGGACGATCTGCTGTTTGAAATCGAGCTCGACGCAGTGGTGCCGGCCGCCCTGTAAAATCCGAGTTGGAGCTCGGCGGGCTGGGGTGCGGCCCCGGTTCATGCCTTTCCTCCGCGTTTCCGCCTTTCCGCGTTGGGCTGCGCCAAACAGCGCAATTTCTGCGCAGTCTCCCGCAAACACAGCGCAGCGTGAAACGGCCCGGCGAGAGAGAATGCGTGCGTCCCCCCCACGCCATGATTCTGCCCACCGAAGTCCACGCACCGCGCACCCATCCGCTCGATCTGCCGCTGATTCGGAAGTATTCCATTCCGGGCCCCCGCTACACGTCGTATCCCCCGGCGACGCGGTTTACGACGGAGCTGGATGCACTCAAGCTCGAGGAGGAGTTGGTGGCGGACAATCGGCCGGGCGCGGGGCCCATCTCGCTCTATTTTCATCTGCCCTTCTGCGAATCGCGCTGCTGGTTTTGCGGGTGCAATACCGTAATTACGCGTCGCCGCGACTCCGCGGGCGAATATCTCGCCGACCTCGCCCGGGAAGTGAAGCTGACCGCGGCGCGAATGGATGGTGCGCGCCCGGTCACGCAAATTCATTTTGGCGGCGGCACGCCCACGTTTTTCCCCCCGGACGAACTCAGGCGGCTCGGTGCGCTGATCCGGGAGTATTTTCCGAACCGCGCCGTCGATTGCGAATTCAGCGTCGAGATCGATCCGCGCCGGCTCGGCGCCGATCATGTGGCGGCGCTGCGCGAGATCGGGGCGAGCCGCGCCTCGCTCGGCATCCAGGACACCAACCCGGCGGTGCAACTCGCGATGCACCGCATCCAGCCCCAGGCGGTGAACCGGCAGGCTTTCACCTGGCTGCGGTCGGCCGGGTTCCGTTCGATCAACGTCGATCTGATTTATGGGCTCCCGCTGCAAACGCCGGCCTCGTTTGCCCGGACCATCCAGGACGCGTTGTCCCTCGGGCCGGATCGCTTGTCGGTCTTCAGCTACGCGCATGTCCCGTGGATCAAGCCGGCGCAAAAGATCTTCGACGACCGGGCGCAATTGCCCGACGCCGAGCAGAAGCTGGCGATGTTCGCCGTCGCGCATCGGGCGCTGATCGCGGCGGGATGTGTCGACATCGGGCTGGACCATTTTGCGAAGCCGGATGACGAGCTCGCGGTGGCGCTGCGCGAAGGCACGCTGCAGCGCAATTTTCAAGGTTACAGCACGCGCGGCGGCGCCTCGTTGTATTCTTTCGGCATGTCCTCGATTTCCTCGACGCCCGGCTCGTACCGGCAGAATTTCAAGGCGCTGCCGGAATGGCGCGCCGCCTTGGACGCCGGCCGGCTGCCGATCGAGCGCGGATTGCGGCTGACGGAGGAGGATCAGCGGCGCCGGGTCATCATCATGCGGCTGATGTGCGAACGACGACTGGACTTCACTGCCCTGTCCCGGTTGCTGAACCTCGATTTCGCCGAACGCTATGCCAGCGAGCTGGCGTCA
>JBKJRG010000435.1:0-12717 GCA_046594805.1 Opitutaceae bacterium
GGAGCGGATATAATATTCTTCGATTCTATCTCCTGCGGGAGGAAATGTTCCGCATGGCAGGAAGGGCGCGCCTCGCCACTCTGGAAAAGCTGGGCGACATTGTCCGGGAGGAGCTGAATTTGGACGAGCAATTGCTCGCGCTGTGCGAGAAGGACTCACGGCTGGGCTTTCAGCTGTTTCAGAGTGGCGAGGCGCACCCTTCCTGTCATGCGGAACATTTCCTCCCGCAGGAGATAGAACCGAAGAATATTATATCCGCTCCTAAGCTGGATGCCGAGGGCCCGGGCCACCCCAATGTCTAAGATCCGATCCGGCTCGCTCTGATAGCGCATTTCCAAGCCCCTTAATAGTGCGACGCCCTGGTCCCACTCGGCGCTCATGCGTCGGGTCAATTCGACCGCTTCCGCCAACGTCAGGAGATCGCCGATGCATTCCCCCACTCGATCGCCGCTGGGCGGCCACGGTGTTCCGGTGAGGTTGGAGCCCAACTGCCAGGTCGGGGACAAGGGTGCATCTTTGGGTTTCAGCAACAGCGGCCAAACCGGGCCATTGTGCATGGGTCCCCAAAGCTGGAATCGATTGGTGAGGGGATAATTTTGGTACCCGTTGCTGAAATGTTTCCAGGCCGCCACCACCGCCGGAATGTCCCGCTCACCCCAGTAGTGCGAGGCCAGCTGGCGCAGGAATACACCCTCGTCCTCCGGAAAGGGTGCAAACGCCAACTCACCGGCGGCCTTGTTCATCACCCCCGGGTAATTGCCAAAATACCAGCACAGCATCGTGTGGGAGATGCCGAGCCGGCGCATGGCCGCGAATTTCTGGTAGAGCAGCGAGGGGACTGGCACATAGGGGACGGTGGCCAGTTCGTGCGAATTGGATGTCTGGATTTTTGCCGAGATGTGAGTCTGGTGTTCTCGCGCGATCGTGGCGATGCGCTCGAACCTCGCGCTGGGACCGGGCGTGGAGATCCAATAGTCTCCCCCCACGAACTCTTTTCCGAAAAAGGTCCGGCGCACGCCTGACTCGAAGTTGAACTGCAATATCACACCTTTGGGCGTGTGCGCCGGCACAGCGTAGACCCAATCGGCGACCGCGTTGGCCTGAGGCATATACAGCCAGCTGATCAATTCTGCTTCCGGCGCGACATCGTGCATCCCGCGCTCCATCGCCGAGAGGGACGCATGCAGTATCTCCCAAGGCGCTTTTTTCGAGCACCGCGGACAGAGAATGGCGCCTCGTCCGTTGGCACTAAGGGCGCTCAAGCACGTCGTCGGCCGCTCGCCATGCGAGATATTGATCATTCCGCCCAGCTCCGGGACCGCTTTGAAGATCGTGCTGACCGAGTCGTAAAGATAGTGCGTGGCCGTTTCGCTGGTGGGACAGAAATAGGGCTTCCGATCGCTGGCCAGTACGCCGGCGAGCTCCGGAAACTGTTTTGGCACGGTGCTGTCTGCCTCCCAAGCGCGGGGTTCGATGCAGAAAATGTACGTGCGGATTCCGTAACGCAGGCACGACGCCACGGTGCGCCGCAGCTTGGCCAGACGCTTCTCCGCTTGCTGGCCTGCTTGCGGGGTAAACCGGGTCGCGCAGAGGTCGCGAAACTCAACCGTCAGCCAAAGTCCATTGACCCCCTCGTGCGCCAGACGGTTGAGGTACTGCTCGGGATAGTAGTCGACCTCGTCCATCAATTCATCGCGCATCTTGGGCAGTCGCTTGATCGGACCGAAAAAACAGCGGGAAATCCGGCGGGTAACGAGCGGCGTTCGTTCGATCTTTCCCCGCGACAGAAAGGCTCCACGCCCGCGTAGCATTTCATCCTGAAGATGAAAGATGCCGCGGCGGATGCCCTCGACGTCCCCCGCCATCACGCGGCAGACCTGCGCTCCAATTTCCAGCCGGAAAGCTTCGCCTGCGAGATCCGCTGCCGCAGCCGTCTCGATGGTGTAGTCCCCTTTGCCGCTGGGCACTCCGCCCGCGGCTAGGAAACGCTGCATGTCCTCGTACGCGGTCTCGAGCCGGCCTTTAGGGTCGGGAAACCCGGCCTTCAATTGCACGCCGCCGGAGAGGTCGGCGTGTTGCGGCCCGGGCCGGTTTGTGCCCCACGGATGGCGCGTCCACATCGGAGCTTTCAGCTCCTCAATAAAATGCCAGCTCTCCTCACCGGGCTGAGGCGGTATCGGCCCGAGGTCCAGGCCCGCATCAAGAACTTTCGCGGCTCCCGTCAATCGGGGCGCGCTCCCGGCCGCAACGCCCGGCGCCGGCTGCGCGGACAGCAGGACAACGCCACCGCATACGAGCGCCACAAAAATGGGAAAGCGGACTTTGTTCATGGCCGGTTTACTCGTATAGGGTGTTATCCGCCGGCACGGTCGCTCAACGCTCGCGCGATTCATGGTTGGACATTGCGATTCTCGCCAACGGCTGCGGGTCATTTGGGGCTGCCGGAGCCGAGATAGTTACCGTAGCCTACGATTAGGGTGGAAAGGACGAGCACAGTCATGCCGGCGCTGATTAGAAATTGAGTGCGACGGCTGGCCCCTTTCCATTCATGCAGAATCCACCCCCACATCGTGCTGAAGATTATGATACTAGCCATATGCAAAGTCCACGACGAGAATTGGAATCTCCCCATCTGAGATTCACCCATTGTATAGAAGAAAAACTGCAAATACCAAGTGATGCCGGCGAAGGCACAAAAAAGATAGTTATTTGCGATCGGCATTCCGGTGGCGGCACGATCGCCCGAGCGACCCACAAATTGACCCACGGTTTTATTCCGGATGCCAAGGGCGATACAGGAGACGAAATTAGTGGTGAACCCGCCGAACAACACGACGATCAATTTGGGCAGACCTGCCCACATCGGAGCGGTACCGGCGGCGGCGGAGAGCTCCGCGATGGGGGCGCCGGCATCCAGTCCGAACGCAAAAAAACCGCTCATGATGCCGGCGAAGACAGCGACCAGCATGCCTTTCTTGAAGCTGAACTCCTTGATCGCCTCTTTCTTCTTCTCGTCGGACATCTCACGCTCCTTGTATAAACCCGCCAGCGCCGCCAGCGCGATTCCCGCCAGGGAGACGCCGACCCCCAGCAACACCACCCGCCCGGGCGTGCTGGCGACGATGGATGAAAGCTGCCCTTTGAACAGCGGCGGAACCAACGTGCCAAACGCCGCACAGAATCCCAGCGCCACGCCTTGGCCCAACGACATCCCGAGAAACCGAATTGCCAGACCCGCGGTGAGGCAGCCCAGCCCCCAGAGTGCGCCGAACAGCCAGCAGAGAAAAAGCGTGTGGGCGGGCGTGCGAGCGAGGACCCCGAGCAAATCATTCGTCATGCAATACCCGAGGGTCCAAGGCATGATGACCCAGCTGAAGAGTCCG
This sequence comes from Opitutaceae bacterium, assembly GCA_046594805.1. Taxonomy (GTDB): domain Bacteria; phylum Verrucomicrobiota; class Verrucomicrobiia; order Opitutales; family Opitutaceae; genus ER46. Next base: position 3,384 of record JBKJRG010000435.1, read on the forward strand.
CCGGCCAGCCAATATACCTCCCATGACCAGTTCCTGACGCGACCGTAAAAGACATAGAAGCTGCCGCTCGCAAGGCCGCCCAGCCAATGCAAAATCAGGCCGAGAAATGGGTTGGAATTCATATATAGTAATTGCTATAGTCCGTGCCTTGCGCGATACGCCGGAATTATTTCGTTCAAAGTTTTTGCGACTTGCCTTATTTTTTCCTCAATCATGTCCGTCGAGCAGAGATAGTCCTGTTCCCATTCGTAACCAAGACGTGAGTCCCATCAATGCCCTGCTGCTCCAGGGCCTGGTAGCGACTGTACCACTGGTAGGGGACGGGAAGATAAGGAAAGGTTCCGAACTGCCAGCTCGCCCAAGTGTCGGCTTTGGAGTACACGGCGCGCATTCCGCGCTGCTTGGCCACCTCGATCGGTGCCGCGGTCACCTCTGACGGGCCGGCTTCATTGATGGAATAATCCTTCAAATAGCCACGCTCGCCGTCCCTGGTAAAACCCTTCCCGTTTTCGAACGTCAACAGGGGAATGGATTCGACCGGAAGCTGCCCGGTACCGTACCGCTTAACGTCCAGCATCGCCTCCCGATAATCCATGTTGTAATCCCAAGGAAGAATTTCGATGGCCGGGTTGATCCGGTGGGCTTCCTCCGCCGCGATGGCGATGCCCTGGCTCCACCGCGCAAGCCAATCGCGCTGGTCGTCGAGACTACCGCGCGCTTTGGTCCCAAGGTCTACATTGTAGAGGAATCCCTCGGTCAGGAGGATATATCCCCGGATTTCAGGAAATTCAGTGACAATGTCCCGGACCAGTTTTCGCAGGCCGGCTTCACTCTCCGGTTCACCGGCAATGGGATAGAGGATGGGGCAGTAAATTCGGATGCCGTAACGTGCTGCCCGGCGGATAAGGTCGTGCACCTGAGTGGGGTCCTGCTTGCTCCACCGTGCATAGATCTGCGGCCCCGAAACACCGTTCGGGTTCGCGTAAGGAGAAGCATAAATGGAATCGAAGCCATAGCGCGAAAGCAGGGCGAGATAACGATCGGGGTATTCATCCCGACCGAGCCCGGATAAAGTCAGGCGGGCCTGGAAAAGGCTGTGTCGCACCGTGTCCAGTTCGATCGGCAGGAACGGGGCCTCGCGCAGATTCATCCGCGCCTCGAGGTGATAAAGACCGTGCATGGCGCCCGCCTCATCAAAGCCGCAAATTACCACGCGTTCCGGCGAAACAACCACGCGGTAGTCCTTGCTCCGCGTGAGCCCGGTTCCACAGCCCGGGAGTTGCTCACGGGTTCCGACCACGATTGCGCGGCGCGCTCCGCGCCAGCCTTCGAGCGACGGCTCCTCCTTGAGCTCCGTCTGGACCTGCATTGAACGCCGTAAATAGTTTTGAAACTCCCGGACTGCAGTCCGAACGATTTCCCGGGAGTTCGACGCGAACTGCACCGACCAGCCATTCGGTGGCAAGGCGAATTCCTGCGCCGAAGGTACGGCGGCCAGATCCCGCCGCATAGGTTCCTCCCGCTCAGTCAAAGCTTTGTGAAACGCGAAAGGTTCCTCCAACGGCAGCGCGGCATGGGCTTGGGCCGCAAACTCCGACGCGCTGACAGGACGCTGCTGCGCCACCAACGGCGCGTGGCTGCAGCACACGGACACTCCGAGAACGAAACAGCCGCGGATTTTCATGGCGAATTAAGGTGCTGCGGTGGCGCCGCCGCGCGCGCGATCTCGACGGCCGACTTGAATCGGGCGCCGCGGGCTTTAAGCCCTTCAATGAGAAGTTCGAGTTGTTTCAAAGCGTAATCGCCGCAATTCTTCGTGATGAAGGGATCGGGGCGGACAGAACCTTCGCCAAAATGGATCAATCCTTCCGGCATCGGATGGAACTCCCAGGGATGGAAATAAAAGCATAGTACTTTCTGCTCGATGCGATGGACATCCAGGTAGCGCAGAAAATTGTCGACGTGGGTCAGCAGCTTCTCCGCAGACTCGGTTCTAAATTTCGGCCACTGGTCGCGTTCGCGACCATACGGATCCTTGCTCACAATGCTCAGGTCGGCAAAATTGGGTATTTCCACCAGACGAAGGTCACCGGATTTGGTCCAGTCATTGCGGTCCGGATGATAGGGCGCGACCTGTTTCAGGTGAAAGTACATCGGGTATGAGGCGTCGCTGATATAGCCCAACTCTTCCAATGCATTGCACACCGCGGTGGAACCGAATAATCTCGGGCAACGAAAACTTACGGGACGACTGCCGGCGATGGCCTGCAGCCAGTCTGTGTTCAAGGCCAGTCGAGGTTTGATCTCGTGTGGCAAAAGGGGTTGGTGGCCGGGTATGGGAAAAATCGCATCACCGACCGTTTCATGATAAAGACTATGCGTCCCTATCTCGTGGCCGGCTTTCACCACCGCCATCACGCTGGCGGGCACCGCTTGGGCGGCAGCACCGACAAAGTAAAACGTACCCGTAATCTCATGCCGCTGAAAAATCTCCAATATCTTGGGCGTCGCGTGCCGCAGGCCCTCGTAAAAGGGGGTCCATGAACCGATGTCACTTTCCATGTCAAATCCCAGCAAAACGTCGAATTTGTTCATGGGGCGGGCAATCAAACCTAGGCGAAAGTGAGGCCAGAAAAAAAGCCGGGGAGTCTGCCTCCGCCGCAAACCTTGAGGACAAGGCGGGTCATGGCTTAATTGAGTCGGCAGGAAATCCCATCACGGTGTAATAAGCGAGATTGGGCTGCCGCACATCCATGCGGCCGATCTGCGCAACGACGGGGTAATCGCATTCCACCATCACCGCAAATTGTCCGGGCGGGATGACATGTGAGTCGATGCCTACCGGTTCGTCGAGTCGGTAGCAAATCACCCGTTGCGGTGGAATTTGCCTCAGCTTGATTTTCCAAGGGTCTTTGCCGCTAAAATATATATGCAGTAACGGACTGACGGGTTGCGTACCGGCATTTAAAATCACCAGAGACTCATGACCATGAGTGTCCTTATTTTTAAGCTCCGGGTTGTAAGGGTCGCGCGGTGGAATATCACCGTCCGGAAATACCCAGATGGGATGCCCTATGTTCATACATCTACAATGGCCAACGATGTTAACTCAGGGCTGAGCAGCTCAGGAGCCTCTCCAGTGATATGGCAGCCATTCTCCCAACGCAGACCGAACACTCTTTCGTTTTGCAGCGCGAGCGGACTCCCCGCCGGCGTGTAAAAGAATGTGTCGATCTGAAAAGTCATGCCGGGCTGAAGCAAATAGTCGCTCGTTGCTTCAATCCAAGGGCGCTCCACCTCGATCATTCCCAATCCGTGGCAGGGTCCGTAGAGCGTATACGCGGCAAAGCCTTCCCGCCGCACAAATTCATCGTATTGCCGGGCGACGTCGCAGGCGGCCGCGCCGGCTTTCATCAAGGAGCGGGCAAATCGGTGGGCCTTGAGACCAAACTCGAGCAGACTTCTGACGGCCGGCGAGGGCACACCGATGCTGACCGGGACGCCGATACTGGCGCAGTAGCCGTGAACGCGAGCGCTCAAGTTCAATTGAACGATATCGCCTTTTTGGATCCGCCGATACCCGGCCCGGCCAATCGCATGGCCGCTCGCGCTTCCGGAAAGCACATACTGAGGCAGCCCCTCATACTCTGCGCCCTGCGCATAGATAATCCCCTGCGCGAGGCCCACGAGCTCCAGCTCACTCATGCCGGGTCGAAGTCGTTTCATCACTTCGTCGGTGGCCACGCGCGTGATCCGAAACGCCTCCTTTAGGCAGGCGATCTCTGCGGGTGATTTGACGGCACGCTGCCGGAAAAGTATGTCGTCTGCTTTCACCACCTCGGCCTGGGGGAACGCCTCGCGAATGCCGTGGTACACCGGTAGTGGGAGGATGGCCCACCCCGCCAGTCCGATCCGTTGCGGATCGCGCCCCAATGCCTCGCGGATCAGACTGCGGAAGGAATCCACCGCGATCGTCGGATAGTCCGGCTCCGCGGGCTCACGGTACTCGATCAACTTGCGGACTTCCGGGATTTTCGTCCGGCTCCGGGCAAACGTTTCGCTTTCCGGGCCGATCAGCAACCGGACCTGACCGGTGGCCGTGACCAGAACTCCGGCGGATTCAAACAACGGCCAATAATCGGATAAATAGCGGACGTTCGCGAAATCAGCCTCGTTGGAATGCACGACGAGGACGTCGAGACCCGCTTCGAGCGTGAATCTGACCGTTTGTGCAACACGCGCCTGAAAATCTCCGTCCGGAATTCTGGGTGGGTTTGGTCCCTCCAGCCGCGCTTCCGGCGTGGTTCGTGTCGTTGGAGGAACACGTGCTTTAAAATCTACGGCCCGCGCCTCGGAAGAGTTGTTCATAAAAACGTTTTTATGCCTTGGTTCTTGCGGTCTCGGTTCTACTTGGCAAGTGTTTTTCGAATGAAAACTTCGCGGGTAACCATCACCGACCTGGCTCGCTCGCTTGGTTTATCGCTTTGCACGGTGTCCAAGATTTTGAACCGATCCTTCGACGGGTTTACTTATGCCCCCAAGACTATCGCCCGGGTTGAGGCAGAAGCGAAGAAGATGGGCTATCGTCCGAATCCGCAGGCGCAGAGCCTGAGGACGCGACAGAGCCGTCTGATCGCCTTTATCCTCCCCACTCCGCAAATCGCGTTGTTCGGCACGCTCACGGATCAACTCGAAGTGGAACTGCGAAACCGCGGCTACCACGTGTTAATCGCCCACACGCGGAACGATCCCCGGGCCGAGGCCGAATTGATTCCTGAAATCCTTGCGCGCGGCGTTGACGGGATGGTTTGGATTCCGGCCACCTCCCGAGTCAGCCTGGCTAAAGTGGGTTTAAAGCCTGATTTTCCAGTGGTCATCCTTGACCGTTCGGGCTGCACCACGGCGTTGCCCTTTGTTGCCACCAACAATCGGGAAGCCACCCGTGAACTGGCCAGAAGGGTTTACGACCTCGGTCATCGCCGGATCGGCGTGATCAACGCGCCCGCCAACGATCGGAGTATGACCGAGCGCCTGAAAGGCATCCGGGATGTCTTTTCAGATGAAATCTGTGTCTGCAACACCGCCAACGATCCCGCGGCATCCCGGAGCGCCACGATAAAGCTGTCCACGGGAGCAAACAAGTTCACCATGCTCTTCGCTCTTTCCGAGTCGCTGGCAATCGGCGCCTTGTCGGGGTTACGCGATCTTGAACTAAGAATACCGGAGGACCTGTCGTTCGCAGGCTTCGATGACTTTCCGCTTGCCAGCCATTGGTCCCCCTCTCTGACCGTGATCCGACAAAACACCGCCGGCCTGGCCCGCGCGACGGCGGACCTTCTGCTCAAACGCATCCAGGCGCCGCATGACTCTTTTGCGTCGATGCGAATCGCCGCATCAATCGAATGGCGGGGTTCCGTGGTCGCTAACACAATAGAGATGTCCCCAAAAGACCCGCAGCCGGTCCTGATGGCGACAGAATCCAGTGTCGACTGACGGGTGCCAGCACCACGCAGGCCGAGGAGGGCCAGGGCTTCCAACTGCAACGGGGCGCAGAAATCGACGACCCATGGTCAGGCCCGCGTGTACCCCTGAAATCAGAGATTGCTTCAGGGGATGCCCCGGCGGGAAACGTGCTTAAAGGTCAAATGATGCGGTCAGGATGAACAGGCGTGGTTCGACAATCCGGAATGCGGTAAATGTCCCGTCGGGATTGGCGGAAATGGGCTGGAGACGGCCGCTTTCGTTAGCGTTACGCACGTTGAGCTGGAAGGAGGCAGTTGTTTTTTTGGAGAAAAACGGCGTGCGATAGCCCACGAAGGCATCGAGATAATAGTGCGATTTGTCGCGGATGGGCCGGGAGCCATCCAATGCGGTCACGATCGCCGGCAACTCCTGCACTCCACGAAATCCGATTGCTCCCTTATCTTCCCAGCGCACTGCACCGCCGACATTCACTCGCTTCAGGATGGGCTGATCCGTAATGCCGGAAAGGCGCAAGTTGGTGGAATAATTGGCCCGGTACTTCCGAATCTGCGGCTTGCTTTTTCCTTCGAAGGCCTGGAACAGGCGGAGGGGAGCCACGACAAGCCCGTCCACGAATTGCTTCGCTGAATTCCCATTGTTGTAGCGTTCGGTGTACCATGGCCGGCCCAGCGAGCCGTCGGGATTGACCAGGGTCGGGTCGATGATGGTTTCCCACACGGCGGTCCGCTCCTTAATCCACGTCGTGAGATCAGGGGCAATACTGGCCCCGATTGACTTTTGCTCCGCCACATTAAATTTCATCGTCCAGAAGGTCGTCGGATTATAGTTAATCTCGATTTCCGTGCCCTTGCCGATGTTGTCATCGGTCGCAGTGACTCCACTATCGAGCGGACGAAGATAGGGGACGGGGAGCTTCATGATGCCCGATACTGCCGTCTCGATTTGTTCTTCGGTCAGGGTGACACCCCGCCCGGCGGCAGCCTGCGTCACCCACTCCGTCGCCCTGCGCTGAAGCAGGAAAGTATCGTTGGCCCCTTGCGAATTGTAGGTAAAGTCGATGCGTTGAATCCGTTGGGCCAGAGTTCCGCTTTCGCCGTTCCGCCTCTTCAGCTCGGACGTCTTGTATCTGTTCACCCGGACATTGAGCTTCCCTTCGAACAAATTAAGGGCGATACCATAGTCTTCCCCTCTCCCCGTGGGATCCGGCAACGCCTGAAGGTAAAGATCTTGAGCGACAGCGGCCGGCTGAAAACTATCTGATTTGTTGGCAAACACACTGAACCAACGGAGCGGCTTTATCACGATTCCAGCCGTCCGGGTGGGCCCTTTTCCCAAGCCCCAGTCACCCCCTCTCCATTGAGTATAGGTGGCGGGATCGGTGGTAACTCCGTCCGGCAGGAGCCGGGTGGGAGTTCCGAGTCGACTATACCGCTGATCGCTGCGCAGCCCAAACGTCGTCACAACGCGATCCTTTAGCAGGTGGCTTTGCAGAATGGCACCCTGCGATTTCAAAACGGTCAGGCTACCGTTGGCCCCGCTGCCGAGATCGGCCCGCCCGAGCGCAACGGTCTCCCGGACGAATCCAGTGGAGGCGTTGCCGTAGTTCATCGTATAGTTGCCGTAGGAAAAGTCTCCCGGAGCGTAGTCGACGTTCGTGCCGTTCTTGTCGCCCACATAATAGCGGAAGTATCCCCCGGCGACCCTCGGGCCAGTCGCCAGGCCGCCGGCGGCGGACCCAATCCCGCCGCGCGTCACATTTTGCCCCAGCCAGGTGTGATTATCCACAATCACCTCACGCTTGCTCAGCCCGTGGAAAACGTAGTTTTTATACTCTGCGTATCCGGTAACCTGGTGCATTCCCAGCCAGCGCAACCCGCTCCTCTCCTGGCGGAGGTCCATTTTATAAACAAGTTGAGCCCGGTAAGTGTCGTTTTCAATTTCGCTGGACGATAGAGTTGGGGCGATCTCACCGAGAAATGGGCGCCCAAAGAACGCATTGGGACTGCCATCGATGTTCTTTTCGTTCACATCGATCTGAAAAATTGAAACGGACGCGACTCCGGATGCGCCGCCGACGATGTTGCGCGCCCGGCGGTTACCCGCCTCCCGGAAGTATCCCAGTTGCAGCCCCAGCAACTGCCGGGGGGTATCGAGGAAAGTCTGGTCCAGCAACACCGAGGAGATCGCTGATTCGTCGCGGACGTAGTTCATCGCCGCGAGGTTGACTGACGACCAATCATACAACGCCTTGTTGGTGAGTCCAATCGAGTTCGTGAAGAGCGCCTGGGTGCTGAATTGCGGAGCGCCAACCACATTGACCAACCGGCGGATGTCGGTCGCGGCAGTATTTGGCTGGTCAGACAAAGTCGACCGGCCGGTTTGCCAATAGCCGATGCCGGCGCGATCGATGTAAATATTCGAATAGTCTATCTGCTCATAGGCAAAATACGCCGGTATGCCCGTGGAGACCACCTCGCCGTTTATTTTGGCGGTCAACGTCGTCGGATCCCAGGAAGGCGAGCCTCGGTTGACCCAGTCGGTGACGCCGTCACGGGGCGGAGTCACGTTCGGCCGATTCCCGTGCATTTCGTAGGAGGAGTAGGATGCGGTGAGCATCGTCTGCTTGAAGGGCCGGTACTTGACCATGCCGTTATAACGGGTCGTATCGGTGCCGGAAGGCTTGAGCTGGAAGCCGTCATGCTGGTAGGCCGCGCTGCCACGGATCGCCAGGACTCCCGGGAGAAGCACCCGGTTGAGATCCAGCGTGGCGCGGTAACCGCTGTTGCTGTCCACGCGCGTCGTGAGTTGTGACTTGTTTCGCGTCACATTGGCCGCCGCCGGGACCGTATTGACTGTGCCGCCGACGTTACCGATACCGAAAATGCTGGCATTCGGGCCGCGACTAATCTCGACCGCATCTATGTTTAGCGGGTCGATGGGGGTCCATCCCGCCGTGGCGAAATTGCCGAGAGTAATGTTAGCGGAAGAGAGTCCCCGAATCCGGTTGGCATTTTGGGGGTTCAATTGCGCGTCGCTGGTTGGTTGCCCATTCCGATTAAAGCTGAAGGCGGTATAGTTTCCCGTGCCTTCGGTGCTGGCCTCATAGTTGAAGATATCATTGATATCGAGCATCGCGAAGTCAGTCATCTGCTCTTTCGTCACGACTGTAATGGATGCGCCCAAGTCCTCCAGTTTCGAGCCGATCCGCGTACCGGCCATGGTATTGGCCGCGTAGTAACCGCGATTGTCAGAGACGACTTCGAAGGGCGACATTTCCACGACCGGCACGACCGGGTTGCCCGAATCACTCACCACGGCGTTTTTTTCCATCGCGGCCAGCTCACTCGCATCGAGTTTGCCGTTCCGGTTTGTGTCATATTTCGCGAGATCGCCCGCGCTCGGCGCGCTCGACGGAATGGGCTGGGCAGAGACGAATGAAATCCCGCTCGTTACCAGGCCTGCCGCAAAGAGCAGCCCTCGGGGTGCGCTGAATGTAGTGCTGATGGAGATCATAGGACGGGGGTATTGGAGGTGACTGACTCCGGCGGAAAGAAGCTGCGGCCGGATTCAGAAAACGTTTCCACGTAATAAAAACGTTTTTATGTTCTTGTTTGGTGACCGGACGTTTATCCCTTTGCAAGATGTTTTTAGGGGAAGGAATATTTTCGTACGGGTGATTTTTCTAATTTGGGAGCCCTGCGATGGGGCATAACGCGGAGACGAGCGCGAAGGCGCATGCCGCGCCGTGGGCCTTGAGGTGATCCTGAAAGTCGCGGGTACTCTTGCGGCAGTGTTTTTTGTTACCTTTCGTTTGCCGCAGCCAGGCACAAGGCCAGGCTGACCGCGAGGC
>JBKJRG010000884.1:0-3870 GCA_046594805.1 Opitutaceae bacterium
CCCACGCCCGCGGCCCTGCCCGCCGCGGACGTTGCGGCGGCGGCTCCGGCCGCTTTTGCCAGCCCGGCTCCTCAGCCCGAGTCCGCGGAAATCGCGGCATTGCGGGCCAAGGCGGACCGCGGCAATGCGATTGCCCAGTACAATCTTGGACTCGCCTACGCCCAAGGCCGCGAGGTTCCGACCGACCTCGTCGAGGCGTTCGTGTGGCTGACCTTGGCGGCGGAGGGCGGCAGCACCGGCCGGGCCCTCGATACCGTGCTCGGTGCCATGACGGCCGAGCAGATTGTCGATGGACGCCGGCGTCTCGACGCGTTGCGCGTGGGCAATTCTTTTCTCCGGGCCCGGCCCGCCGCGGCGTCGTCGACCAAGTCATCTGGCAAATCGATGTCGGTGGTCACTCCCCCGCCCTCGAACATAATTGTCCTCCCGAGCGATCCCATCGTCTCCGCTGGCCGGAACCCCGCGAAGCCCGGCGCGGGCGGACGAGGAGCGGTAGCCCCGGAACCCAAGGCGGCGGAGCCCGCGCAGTCGCGGGGGGCCGAACCGGACGCGCCGCCGCCACTGATTGCCGACGACCCGGTGCCCGCGAGCCCTGCGGCCATACCGCCGGTTGTCACACCCAATGTTGCGGTCATCCCTCCCCCGGCGCCGGGTCCGGCCCCGGCGGTGAAAATGCCCGCCACGGAGCCAGGCCGGAAATCCACCGCAACCACCGAGATCACCGTGGCCCGTCAGTTGAACGAGGCCAAGGCCTCGCTCGCCAGCCAGTCCAAACAACTGGCTCGCACGCGCGCGGATGCCGAGGCGATCCGCCTCGAGCTTGCTGCGGCAAAAGAGCAGCTCGCGGCCAGGACGGCTGCCAGTGCCGCCGCGGAGACAGCGCAACAAAATTTCGAGCAGGAACGCACCGCCCATGGCGCCACCCAGGCCGAGCTGGCCAGCCTGCGCACGCGGGCCAATGAACTCTCCACGGCGCTCGACGCCGCCAAGGCGGCGGTGACCGCCGAGTCCGCGGGCAGGGCGGATGGCTCGGCGGCGGCGGCGAAAGTTGAAGCGCTCACCCAGGAGCTCGCCACCCTGCGCGGCGAGGCGGCGACTGCCCAGTCGCGTTCCGCCGCCCTGGCGGCGGAACTGGCAACGGCGCGCGGCGAACTCGCTTCCACCGGCCAAAAACTGGCCGCCGCCACCACCGAACTCTCGAACCGCGCCGCCGCCGCGACCCAGGCCTCCAACGCCGGCGAAGGGTATGCGCGCCAACTCGCGACGCTTGAGCAGCAGCTTGCCACCGTGCGCAATGAACTTGCCCAGCGCGGCGCCGCGGAGTCCGAGGCACGGCGGGAAGCTGAAACCGCCACCCGGGCGCTCGCCGAAATCCGCCCGCAGCTCGCGGCCGCGGAACAGAAGGCGCGCGATGCCGCGCAACTTGCGCAGCGTTCGGAAACCTCCGCCAGGACACTCGGCGCCGCCGAGGCGCAGGCCGCGCAGCACCAATCCCGCCTTGCCACCACGCAACGCGAGTTGCAGGCCGCGCTGGCGGCGCGCGACGAAGCGACCGCCCAGCTCCGCACCGTCCGCGCCGAATCGGCGAATGCGCAGTCCAAGAGCACGAGTTCCTCCGACGCCCTGGCCAAAGCCGAGGCGAGGGCCAGCGCCCTGCAAAAAACCGTCACGACGAACGAGTCCGAACTGGGCGCAGCCAAGTCCCAGGTCGGCGAGCTCCGGCAGAAACTGGCCGAGGCCCAAAAGTCGCTCGATGGGTCAGGTCCCGAAGCGAAACGCCTCGCCGCCGCGCTCGCCGCGGAAACCGCCGCGAAGGCCGCAGCCCTCGCGGCCAATGAGCGCGCCGAACGAGCCGCCCAGTCCGCCGCGGAAAAACTGGCCGCCGACGCTTCCACGAAGACCGAGGAGGTCGCGCGCCTCCGCCAGGAAATCGAAGCGCTGGCGGCGGCGAAGATCGAGGCCACCGAAGCCGCGGCAAAAATTTCCAGCGAGAAGGATGCGCTGAGCAACCGGCTCGCCACGGCGGAAAACGCCAGCCGCGCCGCCAGCGACGCCCAGGATAAGTTGTCGGCCGCGGATCGCGAACGGGAATCGCTGCGGAGCGAGCTGGCGGCCGCCCAGCAGAAACTCTCGGCCGCTGCCACGGAACTGTCCGCCCGATCCCCCGCGGCCAGCGAAACCGCCAATCAGGGTGACGAGCTCGCGCGGCTCCGGCGCGAACTGGAATCCCTTGCCACCACGAAAGCCGAGGCGGCAGAGGCTCTCGCGCGGGTGACAAAGGAAAAAGAAGCGCTCGCCGAGCGTTTGACTGCCGCTGAATTTGCCGGCCGCGCGGCCGTGGATGCCCAAGGCCGGATTGCCGCGCTGAATCGGGACCTGGAAGCGGCGAAAGCGCTGGCCGCCCAGGCTACCGCGGAAAATGCCACGCTGAAGCAGGGACTCGCCGGCCGTCAGTCGACCGAGGCGCAACAGGCGGGCCTGCGGGATGATCTCACCAAGGCCCGCGCGGATCTGGCCGCCAGCGAGGCCGCCCGCACCGACCTGGCGCGACGGGCCGAGACAGCGGCGAGCGCATCCGCCTCGCGCCAACAGGACAGTTCCGCCGCCCAAGCCTTGGTCGCCGGCCTGCGCGAGCAACTGGCGCAGCTGCAGCGCGAACGTGACACTCTCTTCGCCGAACGGGAAAAACAGCAGGGCGAGATCCGCATGCAAGGCGCGGCGGAACAGGGGCGGGTCGCCGAGGCCGAGAAAACGCGTGCGGCCGCCGAGTTGGCCGCGCGTGAAAGCGCTGCGGAAGCCGTGCGGCTGAAGGCGCAGCTCGAGTCGATGGAATCCTCCCGCCAAGCCGGCACCAGCGAACAATCCCGCGTGACCGAACGCATCAACCAGCTCACCGCCGACAACGAATCACTCCGCCGCCGCCTCGCCCAGGCCGAAGAAGCCACGAAAGCGGCGGCTTCGGCCGACGACCTCGCCGCGGCGCGCCGCACCCTGCAGGAGACGCAGCAGCAACTCGCGGCCGCTTCGCGCGACTCCGCCACCCTGCGCGACCAGCTCACGGCCGCGCGCGCGCTCGAAAGCCGGGTCCGCCAGCTCGAGACCGAAAACGCCACGCTCGCGGCCCGGCCTTCCGAGCCTGGCATCCCCAAGGAGGAACTCGCCCGGGTCGCGGCCGCGCAAGCGGACGCCGAGCAAAAACTCGCGGTCGCACTGCGCTCCTATTCTTTGATGTCCCGCGAACGCGACGAGCTGAGCACCAAGCTCGCCGGGGCCCAGGCCCGGCCTGCGACGCCGGTGCAACCCGTGGCGGATCACAGCGCCGAATTCGAAACCTTGCGCAGCCGCGCCACGGCGGCGGAACAGTCCGCCGGCGCCGCCCAGTCCGAGATCAGCCGGCTCACCGAGGCGATGGCGGCCTTGCGCTCTGCCCCGATCCCCGCCGCGCCCGTCGTGGCGGCCGCGCCCGATCGCAGCGCCGAAGTAGCGGCCTTGCGCGCGCGGGTGGAGGCGGCCGAGCGCACCGCTTTCGCCGCCCAGGCGGAGATGATGCGTTTGAAACAGCCAACCGCGCCGCCCGCACCCCGCAGCGCGGCCCCGGATACCACCCGATCGCAAACCAACGCGCGCGAGCCCACCCGACCCGGCGCGCCGTCCATCGCCCGCGCCACGCCAGTGATCGCCCCGCCTGCCGCGGGCCCCGCAATGCCACCGGCACCCGCGCCACGCTCGCACACCATAGCGAACGGGGACACTCTTTCCGCGATTTCGCGGCGCTATTACGGCACCCCCAACCGGTGGCAGGAAATCTTGGCTGCCAATCGGGATGTGCTGCGCGATGAGCGCAGTCTGGTCGCGGGCCGGACACTGCGG
>JBKJRG010000806.1:0-5723 GCA_046594805.1 Opitutaceae bacterium
TCAGCAGTCCCATCACCAAGCCGCGCCGCGCGGTGAACCAGCGATTGGCCACGGCTGCGCCCAACACCGTCGCCGCGAGGCCGGAACCGATCCCCACCACGACGCCCCAGAGCAGGACAAACTCCCAATAACGTGTGGCGAACGTCGACCAGCCGTAACCGACGGCCAGGAACGCCATCGCGGCCACCATGGTCCGGCGCAATCCGAACCTCTGATACAACGCCGCCGCGAATGGCCCGATCATGCCGTAGAGAAAAATGTTGATCGAGACGATCGAGGAGACCTTGGCGCGGCTCCATTGAAACTCATTACCCAGCGGCAGCAGCATCACGCCGGGCGCAGCGCGCGCACCCGCAGCCGCCAGCAGGGTCACAAACGTCACCCCCGCCGCGATCCACGCGTAATGCACGCGGCGACGGTTCGGTTGGGACGGCGACATTCGCCTGACGATGTCGTGCGCGCCGCCGCCGGCAAGTCAGCGGTGACTGTGTGGGTGGTTTATCAGGGTTCTGCAGGGTAGAGCCGGCGCTTGTCGCTCCCGCGACGGCGTGCCGGCAAGCGGCAGCCCTACCTCCGAATTCCGAGTCGAAGCGCGTCGACCTCAACGCACGCGGGACCGGTTTCCGAATAGCAGCTTGGGGTCAAGCTGCTCCACCCTCACTTCCGCACTTCATTCATCATCCCGACCACGTTGCCGTCCATATCCCGCACGAAGGCCATCCAGAGCTCGTGGTCCGGCATCTTGGCCAGCAATCGCGGGTCATGCTCGTTCCTGGCCCCGCGGGCCACGATTGCCGCATGCGTCGCGGCCAGGTCATCGACCTTGAAATACAACAGGGAATTCTTCCCGGCTTCGAACGTGCCCTCCGGTTTGGTCAGCATCAGTCGCACGGAACCGGCTGCGAAGAACGCGAGATTCGGCCCGGCACTGAAAAGAAATTTCAGTCCGAGCACGTCGCGATAGAAGGCCGTGGCTTGGGCGACGTCTTTGACGACGAGGGCAATCTGGCCGATTTCGTCCAGGGCGAGAGGAGAGGAAGCGCTCATGGGCCGGGCGGAATCTGTGCGAGCGCGACGGGAGTGTCGAGCGCGCGGGCGCAAGCGCACACAGGGTGGGGCTCGCTCTCCGAGCGGGCCTGGGTTGACGACTGAACGAGAATGTCGACGCGCCGCCACCTTGGAATCCACGCCGGTTCGGAGAACCGGCTCCACCTCGAATCACCCCACGTTCACCCTAGCTGAACCAGCCCGTCACGTGTTCGTAGGCTTTCTTCACCAACACACCAATGGCGGAGCCGAACAGCGCAAAATAAATCAGCGAGGCGACCGTCGTTGCATAGCCCGCGATGATAAATTTGCCATCTCGCTCCAGCAGACCACCACAAACCAGGAGCACGCCCCAGGCCGGCAGCACGTTGCTGAAGGGAATTGGCAGCGGCAGCAGGAGCAACAGCGCGCAGATTACGATTGGGATCGCGTGGAGCTGCTCGAGTCGGGGCGAGGCCGTCAAATGAAGCATCCGGGGCCGGAGAAACCGCTCGAACCACGACACGATTTTCCCGGTCAGCGCAAAAACCTTGGCGAAAAGCGTGGGCGAAAGCCGCGTGTCCAGCAGCCGGCCCGGCAGCCAGGGCTTGTGGCCCAAGGCGAGCCGCGTTCCGATGATGGCGATGATGAGCCCGAGGGGAGTGGAGAGCCCAGGCAGGGGGATCGGCTGGCAAAAGGGCAGGGCGATCAACATGATCAGAAGTACGTAACCCCGGCCGTGCAGCAGGCCCAGCACCTCGCGCAGCGTCACCGTCTCCACTTCGAATTCGCGCAGAATCATCGCGAATTCATCCGAGAGCTTTCGCGGTCGCGCCGGATCCGCCGGGACAATAACAGAATGTCCGGTCAGCGGGGCGGGGGAGGGCGGATCAGGTTCCGCGGCGGTTGCCATACAGTTCGATGTGCAGACGGTGCGCGTAACGGTAGCCTCGGGACTTGCAGAGTTCCCCCAACCACGCCGCCCGGCTGCGCATCTTTTCCAACGAAGTGCCTTCCGGCATCAGCAACACCTTATGCCGCGGGATCTCCCGCTTCAGTGCGGCCAGCATATGCTCCAGCTCGTCGATGTCCCCGGGCTGCGCCACGACAAACTTGAACTGGTACGCATACGCATCGATCCACGCCCGGACCACTTCCGGCTGCCAGCGAGTGGCCTCATGCTTCTTGCGCCACGCCCCGTGGGCCACCGCGTCGGGCGCAGAATTGAGGAGCTTGGGCGAGAGCGACGCGAGATCGCAGGCAATGCCGTCGGGCAGGACCGTGGCCGCGGTTTCGATGGTGATATGCCGCCCCGTGCCCTTGATCCCCGCCGCCAGCGATTTCATATCCTTCGCGATCATCGGCTCGCCGCCCGTCAACACAACGTGGCGGGTGGCAGGGTAGGTCTCCACCGCCGCCAATAGTTCTGCCACGTTGCGTTGCTCTCCTTCCGGGTTCCAGGACGCGTAGGGCGTGTCGCACCACGAGCACCGCAGGTTGCACCCGCTCGTGCGGATAAAAACCGACGGCACGCCGGTCAGCTCGCCCTCGCCCTGAATCGAGTGGAATACTTCCGAAATGAGCATGGGATCGCCCTAACTAGACCGGTTTGGCGGGCAACGGCGCTTGCGACGCATACACAGTGGAGTCGGCTAGCCCGGCGAGGGCAAACGCCTCGCGCCGCTCCACGCAGGTACCGCAAGTTCCGCAATGAACCGCCCCGCCTTTGTAGCACGACCAGGTACGGGCAAAATCGATCCCGAGCTGTGCACCCCGCGCCGCGATCCCGGCCTTGTCCAGCGCGATGAACGGTCGGAGCAGTTTCACACCGGCATAGGTGCCCAGCCGCATCGCCTCGCCCATCGCCTGCATGAATTCCTCGCGACAATCCGGATAAATCGCGTGGTCGCCGCCATGCGCCGCAATCACCAGTCCCTCCGCGCCGATGCTCTCGGCGAGCCCACAGGCAATCGACAGCATGATCGCATTGCGGAACGGGACCACTGTCTGCTTCATGTTCTCCGCAGCGTAATGCCCGTCCGGCACCGCACCGCCGCCCTTCAGCAAGTCCGAGGCAAACAATCGCTCCACGAAGTCCAGCCGGATGATTTCATGCCGGGTCCCTTGGTGTTGCGCGTGCTCGGCCGCGAAGGGGATCTCCCGGTGATTGTGTTTCGCGCCATAGTCGAAGCTCAACACGGCCGCGACCGCATGCTCCGCCCGCGCCCAATGGAGCGCCGTCACCGAATCCATCCCGCCGGAGCAGAGCACAACCACTTTCATCCGGCGCAACCTGACCACGCCGGCCCCGCGATGCAAAATCGATCTCGCTCTCGTAAACAGGCCCGTTCTCGTTTCCTTCGACCCAGCGCCGCCGCGCTCTGGCCCGCGAAAGTCCCATGCTCCTCCTCCACGATCCCCGCTGCGCTGAGTACGGCACCTCGATGCGCCCGGAGCAGCCGGCGCGCGTCACGCTCAGCGCCGCCCATCTGCGCACCGCCCACCCGGACTGGAAATGGCGCGTGCCCACCTTCGCCGTCGGCGACGATGTCCTGCTCCTCGCCCACACCCAGGCGCATCTGCAACGGCTGGCGCTCGCCCGCGATTTCGACGCCGATACGCCCTATTTCCCGGGCATTGCCGATCACGCCCGGCGCGGCGTGAGCGCGGCGTTGGAAGCGGTGCAGCACGCCGTCAGCGCCCGCACGCCGGTTTTTTCGCTGATGCGCCCGCCCGGGCACCACGCCTCCGCCACCCAGGCGATGGGTTTCTGTTATCTCAACCAGATCGCCCTCGCCGCCATCTTCGCCCAGCAACGGCTCAAGCTGGCCCGCGTCGCGGTGTGGGACTTCGACGCGCATCACGGCAACGGCACGGAGGCCATCCTCCACGGTCAATCCAACATCTTCTTTGCGTCCGTCCACCAATACCCCGGCTACCCTGGCACCGGCACCCAGGATCACGGACCGCTCATCCGCAACTGGCCGGTCGCCCCCCGCACGCCCCGCGTCGACCATATGGCGGCCCTGCGGGCTTCGCTCGACGCCGTCGTTTCCTTCAATCCGGAGGTCATCCTGGTGTCCGCTGGCTTCGATGCCTATGCGCGCGATCCCATCACGCAAATGACCCTGGAGCGCGACGACTTCGCGCTGTTGGGCCGGTGGTTGCGTGAAACTGGCCGGCCGGCCGCCGCCCTGCTCGAAGGCGGGTATAGCGACGATTTGCCTTTGCTGATTGATGCCTTCCTCTCCGGGTGGAATAACTCGGCGAAGCCCGCTGCATGATTTCACGCTTTCTTCCGACGCGTCTCCGCCGTTTGCTCGGCGTCAAAGTGAAGACGCGTGCGCCCGCCTACCAACTCCTCGATCAGCCGGGCTCGCTTGCGCCCCTCCTCAGCGCCTTGGAACGCGTCGACGAGGTCGCCCTCGATACCGAGGCGGACAACATGTACCACTACAAGACGCGGGTCTGCCTCCTGCAGTTCCTGGTCGAGGAGGAGGTGTTCCTGGTCGACGTGCTGGCGCCAGGGTTGAAGCTCGAGCCACTCTGGAAGGTCCTCGCGAAAAAACACTTGCTGATGCACGGCAGCGATTTCGATTTGCGGCTGCTGCACGACCTCTGTCGCTTCCAGCCGCACAGCGTCTTCGACACGATGCTCGCGGCCCAATTGCTCGGCCTCCAGCGCATCGGGCTCGCCTCTCTCCTCGATCAACATTTCGGCGTGGCGCTCGATAAGGACGGCCAGAAAGCCAACTGGTCGAAACGCCCCATCACCCCGAAGCTGCTGAACTACGCCGCGCTCGACGTCTGGCACCTGCCGGATCTCCGCGACATCCTGATGCGCGAACTCAAAAAGCTCGGCCGGCTGGAATGGCTGGAGCAACAGTGCCGGGCCCAAATGGCCGCGGGCGCGGAAGGTTTCGCCCCGGCGACGGAAAACGACTGGCGGATTGGCCGGAGCGAACGTTTGCGCGGGCCGGGTCTCAGCGTGCTCCACGCCGTGTGGCACTGGCGCGAATCCCAGGCGCAGCGGCTCGACACGCCTCCCTTCAAAGTCTGCGGCAACACCCTGCTCCTCAAAATCGCCGAGGCCGCGGAGGCCGGCCACTCCGAGCAGACGATCCTGGGCCAGGTGCACCTCGGCAAACGCCACGAACGAATTTTTCCCTCACTCGCCGCCGCCGTCCGCGCTGGCATCGCGCGCGATCCGAAAACCCTCCCGCGTCGCCCCGGCCGGGATCCGAACCATGTTTCGCTCACCCAGGAGGAAATCGAGTTCCAGGATCGCATCCGTGCCGATCGGGATCGCATTGCCAAGAAACTTGAAATCGAGGGGACCTTGATCGCAAACCGGGCCCAGCTCGCGCAGATTGCGCGCGCTCCCCGCCAAATCGACGAAATCCTTTTGCCTTGGCAGGCCGACCTCCTGCGGAACGAAGCCTCATTGCAGACCGGCTGACAGAGTGCATCGGACATTCCCGTCGCGCCCGTCTCCGGCGGGCTTGCGAAACTTTTTCCCGCCGCCCAGCGTCGTTCCCTGCGCCCCATGAAGACTACGTCGCCTCACATTTTTCTTTTCGCCGCATTAGCCACCGTGCTCCTCGCCTCGGGTTGCGCCACCAAGACGACGGCCAGCGGCGGCAAGGAAACCAACGTGCTTGGCGGCGCCGTCACCGTTTCCACCCATTCGTTCCAGC
>JBKJRG010000897.1:0-18956 GCA_046594805.1 Opitutaceae bacterium
CAAATTCATCGGCCTGCGCGCCGCGTATCACCCGCACCGTGGGCGCGAGCGAACGGTCGGGGAGAATCCGTTCGTCAACATGCCAGTTTCCGATCACCTCGCGGGTCACGGGCGAAACCGGCAACCGGTCGCCGTCGCGCAGCGGCTGGCCAGCGGGCCCACCCCAACCCGCCCGCGTCCACGTGCTCCGGCTGCCCAATACGCCGGGCGTGTCGATGCCACCGGCGATCGCCAGATAGCCGCGGCACCCGGTGGCCGCATGCCCAAGATTGATCTCCGTGCCCGCGGGAATCCGCACCGGCTGCCAGCGGGGCAGCCCGGGAAACCCGGCGCCTCCCAGCGCCACCACGCTGTCGCGGAGAAACCTCAAACGAGGACCGACGAGCGTGAACTCCAGCCCCGCCGCCTCATCGGTGTTGCCGACCAGCGCGTTGACCAGCCGGAGCGACCAGGCATCGGCCGCACCGCTTTGCGCGACCCCGCGCGCGCGGTGGCCGCGGCGTCCCAGATCCTGGACGGTGGTGAACAGTCCCGCGCGAATCACCTCAATCGCGACATGATCCCGGACCGCGGGACCGGGCGCCGACCGGGGGGGCTCCGCGCGGCGAGCCGATGCATCCGCGTCTGCGCGTTGGGCGGCAAACTCCCCTGCCTTGATCGCGCGGAAGTTGACCCGGTCCCCCGGCTGGAGGAGTGCGGCGGGTGTGCGGTCCAAGTCGAAAAGCCGGAGCGGCGTCCGCCCGATCAGGTTCCAACCGCCCGGGGTGACGAGCGGGTAGATGCCGGTCTGCGCGCCGCCAATCCCCACCGAGCCGGCGGGCACCTGCGCGCGCGGCGTGGCGCGGCGCGGCGTGGCGAGGCGCTCCGGCATTCCCCCGAGATAGGGAAACCCCGGCGCAAATCCGATCGCGTGCACGAGGTACTCTCCTCCACTGTGCAGGGCGATGACCTCTGCCGCGGGGACCCCGTGCTGCGCCGCGACGGCCAGGAGGTCCGGTCCAAACTCGCCGCCATAGCAAACCGGGATCTCGATGCGCTGGGATTTGTCGGCAGCGACGGTGGTATCCGCGCGCGGCGCCAGTCCTTCGAGCTCGGCGCAGAACCGCTCGAATCCGGCCAGCGCGGAGATGTCGTAGAAGACGGTGACGCTGGCAAAAGCAGGCACCACGTCCACCACTCCGCGTGGCGCATGGCGCTCGATCTCCGCGGCGAGCGCGTGGACCCGCGCGGCCATCGCTGCATCCATGCCGCCATCGAGCGTGATGACGACAGCGGTGTCGCCCAGCGGGGAGAGCGTCATGCGTTGGTTATTTCCCGGCGTGCGATGGGGAGCCACAAAAAAGCCCGGCGCCCTTGCGGGAGCCGGGCGAAGGGGTACCGGACGAATCAGCGCTGCGCCACGGCCACCGTCAGGGGCACGCCGGCGCAGAGTTCCAGGGCCGCGCGGGCCGCCGCGGCGGCCATGCTCGATGACCTGGGTGCCGCCGCCGATTGGCGGAGCACCATGGAAGCGTCGGTGGAGGCCGCCGTGATTGTGCCAAAGAAATTACGGACATCCGTCACTTCGAGCAGCGCGACACCCGTGCCGGTCTCGGCCGAGACGACGGCGGAATAGTTACCCGGTGGCAGCACGACGAGAAGCGCCGACTCCAGCGTGTTCGAAGGGACGCCCGGGAGCCGCGCGAGGTCGGAGCCCAGGGCGACGGCGCCGATGTCGCTGTTAATCGCGATCTGGCGGCCACCGGAATCGTAGAGCGTCACGCGGGGATTCGGGAGGGCGCCGGTGATGCCGAAAGCGGAGAGCGACGGCCCCTTGGCGGTGATGAGCGCGCGAATCGGGTCCGGGCCGTTCACCGTGATGCCTTGAATCAGTACCTGCTCGCCGACCCCGACGAAGCCGCGCACGGAAAGATTCGAGAACCGCGTGGTCGCAATCTCATTGGACACCCGCACCTGCCCGCGCAGCTCGCCGCCCGGGAACGTCGTGCTGTGGAAATTCAAATAGAGTCCGCCCGTCAGCAGCGTGATCGGATCGATGGCAACCCCGGTCGCGCTGACCATCGAGAGGTTATCGACGTTTCCGGTGATGTAGCCCGGCGAGGGCGTGGTGTAGTTGCCCGTGGTGGCGTTATTTCCCAGGTTGACCACCACACCGCCGCTGACGCCCGGCGCACCGGCGTGAAAATGGGAGTTGGAGAAGGGGTTGTTGTAATTGAACAGCGACATCCGGAGGCTCATGGTGTTGGCCATCGGGTCGTAGAACATCACGGCCCCGCCGGAGTCGTTCAAGCCCGCCAGATTCACGGCGGGAAACGCGGCCTGCTCCTGCGCGACATTCATATTCGACACCAGGCGCACGGGACGGGGGATGAGCTGGCCGCGGACTTCGCCGCCCGGAAACTGCGCGGAGTGGATGTTGAAGTAGGCGCCGCCTTGAATGAGCTTCAACTTGTCGCCCCCGTGGGTGAGGCCGCGGAACGTGGCCGTCAGCGTCGTGCCGGAACGCGTGTAGGCCGCTTCCGCGCCCAGATTCGTCACCACCCCACCCGCCACGCCGGCCACACCCTCATGGATGTGCGAGCCGGTCGCGGTGTTGGTCATGTTGCTGATCGAAACGATTAGGTCGAAGGTGTTGGCCGCGACATCGTAGAGCATGATTGCGCTCCCGGTGGCCGGCGAGGTGGACGCGGTGGGCGTTTCCTGCGCCGCATTGATGGTGGCGCGCAGCTCGATCACTTGGGCGCGGGTGGTGGCAGCAAGGGCGCAAAGCACGCCGGCAACGAAAATTCTGCGCAGGGGGATGAGCATGGTCATAGTGGTGGGGGGGATGGGAATTCCAGCGGACCGAACCGGCACGCTTGGAAGCGTAACAGCTTTGTCAGCATTGCTAAAAGGCCGCCGCTTTCGAGGGAAAAGCGGGCGGACGCGCGCTGCTGCTTCGGAGCGGGTTTTCGTGCCGCTGGATTTGATTCAAGGATGGAGTTGAAGTTTTGGCGCAACGGGACCAATAAAACGGGTTCCATGGCTTGTTTTCGTCACCCGCCCGCCCGCCGAAGAGGTCGGTTCGTCGTCCCCGCCCCATGAACGACGTAACCCGGCAATTCCGCGATTTCTTCGTCTCGCTCAAACTGACCGTCGTCCTGCTCGCGCTGGGGCTGGTCCTGATTTTCGTGGCGACACTCGACCAGGTGAACCTCGGGATCTGGGCGGTGCAGCAGAAGTATTTCCATTCGTTCTTCGTGCTGTGGAAAGTCGGGGATGTGCCGGTGCCGGTTTTTCCCGGTGGTTATCTCATTGGCGGGCTGCTGCTGATCAACCTGATTTCGGCCCATGTCTACCGGTTCAAGCTCACCGCGCGCAAAATCGGCATCCAGCTCACGCACACCGGTTTCATCATCCTGCTGGTCGGCGAATTGCTCTCGGGGCTCTGGCAGGAAACCTACACCATGCGAATCGTTGAGGGCCAGACGGTCAATTATTCCGAGCACGAGCGGAATCTCGAGCTGGCGATCATCGATGTTTCCAGTCCGGAGTTCGACGACGTGGTGGCCATCCCGGAGTCGCTCCTGGCCCGCGGCAAGACCATCGAGCATCCGAAACTGCCATTCCGCATCGTGGCCAAGCAGCATTATCCCAACGCGTCCCTCGCGAATCGTGTGCCGTCATCCGGCGCTCCCGCGAATCCGGCGACCGCAGGCATTGGCCCGCAAATTGTGGTTACACCGCGGCCGCTGACCTACAAGGAAAACGAGCGGAATATCCCGGCGGTTTTCGTCGAGTTCGTCGCGGCCAGCGGTTCGCTCGGCACCTGGCTGGTTTCACCCGACATCGACGAGTCCCGGAGCCCGCAGGTCCTCACCCATGATGGTCGTCCCTGGAAAATGGTCCTCCGCCCCGCGCGGGCCTACAAGCCCTTCTCCATTCACGTCCAGGAAGTCCGGCACGATGTGTATCCCGGGACGGACATTCCGAAGAATTTCTCCAGTCGGATCCATCTCAGCACGCCGGACGGGAAGGATGACCGCGATGTGCTCATCTACATGAACAACCCGATGCGCCACGGCGGCTACACTTTTTACCAGTACCAGATGGATACGGGCCACAAGACCACCGTGCTGCAGGCCGTCCGCAACCCGAGCTGGCTGATGCCCTATGTCGCGTGCTCCTTGATGAGTTTGGGCCTCTGCATTCAGTTTATGTTTCACCTCTGGGGCTTCGTCCAGAAGCGCCGCGCCGTCGCCGTAGTCGCATGAAAAAGCTAACCGTCGCCCTTCTCCTCCTCCTGTGCGTCGCGGTGGTGCTTCGCTCTGTCCGGCCGCAAAAAAATCCCGGCGCGTACGATGTCATGGGTTTCGCGCAGCTCCCCGCGCTCGCCAATGGCCGGACCAAGCCGTTCGACACCGTAGCCCGCACCGCCCTCCTGCAGTTGCAGAGCAGCGCGCACGTGGTCACCCCGGATGGCGCCAAACTCACGCCCATCGAATGGCTCCTGGATGTTTTCTTCCGGCCGGAGCGCGCCGACACCTATCAGACCTTCAAGGTCGTCCATCCGGAGGTCCTGGCGCTTTTTAATCTCAAGCCCGAGGACGGCCGCAAACACCGTTTCGCCTTCAGCCAGTTTGTCGCGCAGCGCAACGAACTGGAACGCCAGGCCAAGCTCGCCGGCGCGGTTGAGCACGCGCTGCGCACGCCCTTCCAGCGCGGCGTGCTGAACCTCTACGGAAACCTCGTCCAGTACATGCGCCTGCAGCACGCGCTGGTCGCGCCCGGCCGCAACGATTTCCTCAACGATCTGCTGCAGTTCCAGGAAAAGCTCCCCGCCGGCCGGGCCGCCGTCATGGCAAGAGAGGCCGGCCAGCCGCACGACGCCGCCGCCGTCACCGAAATCCTGCGTCAGGCCGAACGTTTCCAAACTCTCGAAAAAATTTCGAATCTCCTCGTGGTCCCGCCGGAGAGCAGCAACCCCGACCTCACCGCGTGGCAGACCACGGGTGCCGCGTTGCTGGATACGTTCCGGACCGGCCAGGTGAACGCCCACGCCCTCGCCTTCGCCGGGCTCGGACACGCCTGGCGCCACGAGCGGCCGGAGCAGTTCAACAAGATCGTCGAGCTCTACCGCAACGGGCTGGCCAAGCGCTTTGCCGACCAGCTCGAAAAATGCCGGGCCGAGGCGCGCTTCAACGCCGCCGCTCCGTTCACCACCAGCTTCGTCCTCTACTCGATCGCTTTCTTCGTCGCGATGTTCTCCTGGATGATCTGGCCCGGGGCCCTCGGCCGCACTGCGTTCTGGGTCATCGTCGTGGCGTTTCTCCTCACCACGGCGGGCATTCTCACCCGGATGTGGCTAGAGGGACGGCCGCCGGTCACCAATCTTTACTCCTCCGCCCTCTTCGTGGGCTGGGTGGCGGTCGCGCTCTGCCTGGTGCTGGAGCGCGTTTATCGTAATGGCATTGGTAGCGTGGCGGCCGGGATGGTCGGGTTTGCCACCCTCATGGTGGCGGACCGGCTGCATCTCGAGGGCGATACCCTCGAGATGATGCGCGCCGTCCTCGACTCGAACTTCTGGCTCGCGACGCACGTGGTCGTGGTGTCTTCCGGCTACTCGGCGACCTACCTCGCGGGATTTCTCGCGATTATCTATATTGTCCGCGGCATTTTTACCCGGACCCTCGACAAGGGCACCGCGGACACGCTGGCCCGGATGGTCTACGGCATTGTGTGTTTCGCCATGCTGTTCAGCTTCACCGGCACCGTGCTCGGGGGCATCTGGGCGGATCAATCGTGGGGGCGTTTCTGGGGTTGGGATCCGAAGGAAAACGGGGCCGTGATGATCGTCATCTGGAATGCGATCATCCTGCATGCGCGGTGGGGCGGCATGATCAAACAGCGGGGCCTGATGGCGCTCGCCGTCGGCGGCAACATCATCACGAGCTGGAGTTATTTTGGCACCAACATGCTCGGCGTCGGCCTGCACAGTTACGGTTTCACCGACGCCGCCTTCATGGCGCTGACGGGTTTCTGCCTGTCGCAGGTCGCCTTCATTCTGCTGGCCAACCTCCCCCTGTCGAAATGGCGGAGTTTCAAGGTGCGGTCAGGCAACGTGCTGCCGGCGCGGGAAACCCTGGCGACTGCGAGCCGCTAAGCCGGATCCATTCAATCAAGATATCTGAATTTGCCCACGGAACACACTGAACACACGGAAGAGAAACGCCATTTAGGTACGTGCGTCGGACTTGAAGGGCGGACCGGTTGGTGAATGAGGTTCATCCCCGCCCAACAGGTGCAATCTATTCATCCCGTGTGTTCAGTCTGTTCCCTCGGCAGATCTCTGCTGAACGGCAGCTTGCGGATGAGCCGCCCTACCCTCGGCACCGGGCTTCAACCTCTCCCGCTCTACTTCCCGAGCAATTCCTCGGCGTGCGCCAGCGCGCTCTTGGCCGTGCGGTCGCCCAGCATTCGCGCGAGCTCGCTCACCCGCACCTTGCGCGTGCCTTGAATCGGCGCGATCTTCACGAAGGTGCGATCCTTCGATTGATCCTTTGTCACCACCAGGTGGCAGGTCGCCTGCGCGGCCACCTGGGGCAGATGCGTCACACACAGGACCTGGTGATTCTTCGCGATCGCCGCCATCTTTTCACCCACCACGCGCCCGATCTCGCCACCGACATTCGCGTCGACTTCGTCGAAGACCAGCAACGGCACGTCGTCGAGATCCGCCAGGACGGTCTTGAGCGCGAGCATCACCCGCGCCAGCTCGCCGCTGGAGGCCACGCGATGCAACGGCAGCGGCGCTTCGCCGACATTCGGTGAAAACAAAAAGTCCACCCGGCAATCGCCGGAGGGCCCGAGCTCCGGCAGCGGCACGACATGCACCTGGAAGTCGGCCTTCTTGAAGCCCAGCTGTGCGATGCTCCGGCCCGCCGTCTTGGTCAGCTCCCGGGCGGCTTTCTCGCGCAGCGCACGGAGAGCCTGCGCTTTTTTCTTCGCCGCGCGCACGGCGTCGGCAATTTCCTGCTCGAGCCGCGCGAGCGTGCCGGCGAGATCGCCCTGCCCTTCGAGCCGGCGCCGCAGTTCCTCCCGGGCGGCGCGCACCGCTTCGAGCTCGCCGCCGTGTTTCCTTTTCAACTCGAGCCAGGCATTCATCCGCTCGGTCAATTGCTCGGCCTGCTCCGGATCGAACTGCAACTGCTGGCTGAGCTCGGAGAACTCCGCGCCGATGTCATTCAACTCGACCGCAGCAGCCGCCAGCCGGTCCGCCAGCGCCTTGCTCGGTGCATCGATCGCCTCGACTTGCCGCGCCTCGCGCAACAACGCCGCCACCCGGGCCTGCACGCCGTCATCGCCGATGAGACCCGACCCTACGGTGGACGACAGCTCGATTAGCTCCTGGGCGCGGCTCATCCGTTTGAAATCCCGCTCGAGCGTCTCGATGGCCTCGTCCGTCAACTCGAGCGCATCCATCCGCGCGAGTTGGTTGCGCACGAATTCGATCTGGTCGGGCGAAAGCCTCGTCTCGTTCGCGATCCGCGCGTGCTCGGCCGTCCGCTCGCGCCATTCCCGGTAGCTCGCCGCGTACTGCGCCAGCGCAGCATCCGCCCGCGCGAACAAGTCCAGCAGCTCCAGCTGGCAGCTTTCCTTCAACAGCCGGCGCGGTTCGCTTGGTCCGTGAAAATCGATCCAGTGCTCGCCGAGCTGTTGCAGCGCTGCGAGGGTCGCGAGGCTGCCGTTGACCGAAATGCGCGGGGCCTTCTCGCGCGGCAGGCTGCGTTTCACGATGACGAGCCCCTCCTCGGACGCCGGCAAATCCAGCGCGACCAGCACCGCATCGATCGCCTTGGCGTCGGGAAAAAAAAGACTGGCCTCGACCTCCACCGCGGGCGCGCCCTGCCGGATGATGGTCTTGTCCGCGCGCTCGCCCGCCAGCAGACTCAGCGCCCCCAGCAGGATGCTCTTGCCCGCGCCGGTTTCGCCCGTGACCGCGGTAAAGCCCGCCTCGAAATCGAGCGAGACCTCCTCGAGGAGGGCCAGGTTGCGGATCCGGAGCGACTGGAGCATGCAGCCACTACTGGCACAAAAAAACCGCCGGCAATCAAGCGGCGGCTTCTGCCGATCGGCTACAAGGGCTGGCGCTTGCCGCCACGCCGTCGCGGAAAAACGCAGGCGAATCTCCCAATTCCATACCCGCCTGCCGCTCGACGGAGCGGCGGTGAGCGCCGGCCCTACCCACTGCCCCCTGCCCTCCCCATTTGCCATTCTCGCCATCTCGATAATTTCCTTGCGGCACGCATCCCTCGTCGTGCTTAGTTTCCAACTCTCTTTTGCGGACCCTTAGCTCAGTTGGTTAGAGCGTTTCGTTGACATCGAAAAGGTCACTGGTTCGAGTCCAGTAGGGTCCACCATCTGATTAAGTGATTTAAGGAGCGGCAGTAAACAATTTCGGGTTCGACCAATTCACCCCGATTGCCAACAGAACTGCCCACAAGTGTTTTATTGTTCGGCATTGTTTTGTTAGATAAAACCGGGAGCACCGCGGAACGAGCTGCGTCTGAAATTCCGGTCCGGAGTGGTTGGCCAGGGGACAGGGATGGTCGGAGTAACCGAACGTCTCGCATCACCGCAGAGCTTTTGAGGTAGCGCCGATTCTCATCCCGCATGATGCCGAGCCCGGCCGGCTCACGTCGGGCATCGCTGGAGTTTCCAAGCAGTAAGCCGAAGCCAAAAATCCACGCCCCAACGAAAGCCGAAGCGAAAAGGAAAAGCGTCATGAAACACATTCTCATCACTAGCCTTGTGCTTGCCTTGTCGGGTCTCGGCGCCGGTTGCCTCACAAACGCGCCAATGGACATCACTGCGGCCGGTGGACAGTCGATCCTCCCTGTTGACTTGACACTCAGTAACGTGAGGCCAGGCATACGGCTCGCGACCCTAGAAGATTCGCTGAAGCAGCTCGGGAGTACCTTCAACGTTCACAGCGGAAAAGTCTTCAGGCGGGTATTCACCGGAGGCGACGACGCGCCCGCCAGCATCGAATTGGTTAATTCTTCGATCCAGCAAAGCATTGCCGACAACTTCATCGTGTGGCAGACGCAGCAGGTCGTTTACACGGCAACCGTAGAGTTGCGATATAACGGGCAGGTTCGCACACTGCATTCGACCGGAATGGGCACAACCGGGATTAATACCGATCGCGCCGCTCGTGAAGCCATAGAGCGCGCGGTGATTGATATCGCCAAGCAAGCGCAGGTCTATCTGCGCAACCCTCCGCCTATTCCCCAATGAATCCCGCGTTGCTCCCGTGAACTTCGATGGCGTTTCCGGCATGGAAGAAATCAAGGGCAAGACCGTTGCTGTTTTTCTCTTCCCGATTGGAAAGAGCGGCGATTCGATTCCTGCCAGGGTTGTGTTCGCCAACGGCAAATGGTCCATCGACTGTCATGCGATTCAGAAGGGAAAATATGTGTGGCCAATCCCCGACGACTCCTTTGTGACCGCCGCCAACGACGCGAAGTCGCCGCACCCCTGCGCGATCTTCATAAGAGCAGAAAGCGACACGGGGTTACTTATTCGAGACGCGCTTACGAAGTCGGCTGTCTCCCGTAATTAAGTGTGCCGGGATGCGATACCTCCGCTTGATTTCTTCGATGGAAAACGACCGAACGACTAACCGGGCGGCGTCCTCACTCTCACCCGCGGAAAAACTGCCCCGCGGCGTCGCGATCCTTCGCGATTTGCGCGCGCAAGTCGTCGATCTCCGCGAACTTCATTTCCGGCCGGAGGAAGCGCAGCCATTCCACGGTCACGGTATCGCCGGCGGTGAACGGACATTCGCCCAGCAGGTGCACCTCCAGCTTGGGTTCAGTGGCATTTTCCACCGTCGGCCGCAGCCCGTAATTCGCCACTCCCGGCAGCGCCGCCACCGACTTCGCGCCCGATACCCGCACCGCGTACACTCCCAGCCGCGGTCGCAGCTCGGGTGCCCACGCCAGGTTCAAGGTGGGAAATCCAATCGTGCGGCCCAGCCGCTTGCCCGGCGTGACCAGGCCATGGGCGAAATAAGCGTAACCCAGCAGCGCGTTCGCCGCCTCGAGATCGCCGGCGGCCAGTTGGGCGCGGATGCGGGTGCTGCTGATCGGCTGCCCGTCTTGTAGCACGCGGCGGGCCCGGGAGGCCTTCAATCCGTGCCGGCGCGCCGCGGCCAGCATCAGTTCCGCGTCGCCCTGCCGGCCCTGCCCGAAGCGAAAATTCTCCCCGACGTAAACCCCCGTCAGGTGCGGCAATCGCTCCCGCAACCATGGCAAAAAGCCCTCAGCGGTGACCGCCGCGAATTCGGGCGTGAAGGGCTGGGTGATGACCACTTCCACGCCTAGCGAGCGCAACACCTGCGCCTTGGCCGCCCCGTCCTGGATGAGCGGGGTCGGATTCTCCGGCCGGAAAAGCGTGCTGGGATGCGGCCAGAAGGTCAGCACCCCGCCTATTCCCCCACCCTCCTTCGCCGCCTGTACCGCGGCCTCAATCACGGCCCGATGCCCGCGATGCACGCCATCGAACATCCCGATGGCCAGGTGCAGCGGTTGCGCCGGCAGGACGCGCGCGGCCTCCACGCTGGCAAACTCTGCCGGGGTTTTCAGCGGCTGCGTCATCGTAGCGGCGGGCGCGCCATCGCGTTCATCCTACAGCGCCAGGCTCGGCACGGCATCGCGCGGGGCGATCAACCGTTTTTCAATTTCAGGCAGTGTCATCGCCTGAATCTGCTCGAGGGTCAGCGCCTGGGCGACGTTGAATTTGTCCGTGGCCGTGCGCCGCAGCGCCGCCAAGTGCGCGCCGGTCCCGAGTTTCTGCCCGAGATCATGGGCCAGGGTCCGGACATACGTGCCCTTGGTGCAGCGCAGCCGAAAATCGAATTGCGGCAGCCCGAAACGCGTGAGCTCCCAGCTGCTCACCCGAATAAAGCGCGGCTCCCGTGCCACTTCCTCGCCCTTCCGCGCGCTCTTGTAGAGCGGCACGCCGTCGATCTTGATCGCGGAATACATGGGGGGCATCTGGTACTGGTCGCCCAGGAACCCGTTGATCGCCTCGCGCACCTGCGCCTCGGTCAGCGCCGGCACCGGCCGCGTCTCCATCACCTCGCCGTCGGCATCCTGCGTGTCGGTCACCTTGCCCAGCTCGATCGTGCCTTCATATTCCTTGTCGAGGCTGATCAGGTACTGCGAGACGCGCGTCGCCTTGCCGACCAGGATGATCAACAGGCCGGTGGCCATCGGATCCAGCGTGCCGGCGTGGCCAATCTTTTTCATCCGCAGCTTGCCGCGCAGGCGCGCGACTACGTCGTGCGAAGTGTGATCACGCGGTTTGTCGACGAGGAGGATGCCCTCCATTTCCTTGGGCGGCCCGAGCATGGTTAGGAAAAAGTAGAAATAAGAAACGGCAGAAAGAAGAAACGAGATACTGGTTTCTTATTTCTTATTTTGGTTTGAGTTTCTTATTTGGCCGCCAGGGTTTCTTATTTCTCCGGCCGCGTCCACCGCCGCCAGCCGCTGCGCCAGCGCCGCCACCAGGCGCGCATAGAAATTCTCGGTGCCGGTCTTCAGGCTCAAGCCCGCGGCACAGGCATGGCCGCCGCCGCCAAATTGCGCGGCCACCTGGTCGACCCGGTACCCCGGCTCCTTGCCGCGCAAACTGGCCTTCACCGTCCCGTCGGGCCGCTGCTCCACCAATGCGCCGATGACAACGCCCTCGATGCTTCGCGCATAGTCCACCAGGCCCTCGGTGTCCTCGGCATTGGAACCCGTCTCCTCGAACACGCCCGGCGCGAGCGTGCCGATGCACACCCGCCCGCCGCATTCGAGTTTCAACGACGCGAGGAAATGCTGCAGCAGCTTCAGGTTGCCCGCGGTCTCCCGCTCGTAGAGCTGGTAGCCGGCCTCCGCCGGTTTTGCCCCGCGCGCCACCAGCTCGCCCGCCAGGACGAAGCAGCGGCGCGAGGTGGAGGGGAAACGGAACTGCCCGGTGTCGGTCAGGATCCCGGTAAACAATCCCTGCGCGGTCTGCGCGTCGACCGGCAGGTTATGGTCGATAAAAAGCCCCGCCAGGATCTCGCAGGTCGCCGCCGAGCCGCTGTCGACCAGGTTGGCCGCGGCGAAGCCGACATTCGAAAGATGATGATCGATCACCGCGGCCGGCGCCGGATAATGGAGTTTCAAGCGTTCGCCGCTCCGCGCATGATCCGCGCAATCGACGAAGATGGCCGCCCGCTCTTCCTTCGACTGCAACACTTCGTCGGTGCGATGGAACTTCATCCCTTCCGCCAGGAACAGCAGCCGCCGCGGCACCGGGTCCGCGTTGACGCAAATGACATCGCAGCCGCGCGCCGCGAGCACTCGCGCGAGCGCCACCTGCGATCCGATGCAGTCGCCATCGGGCCGGGCATGGCCCACCACCGCGATCTTGCGGCCCGCGAGCGACGCCAGCAGCCGCGCAAAATCAGCCGAGAGTTGCGGATAAAACGCTGCCACCGCGTCATTCATCCGCTCCCTTGTCCTCCGCCGGCTCCTCGCTCGGCGGCAATTGATCGATCATCTGCACAATGCGGGCGCCGCGCGCCGCCGTGCGATCCAGGACATACTCGAACTTGGGCAGGAACTTCAGGACGATGCGGCGGGAAACTTCCGCACGAATCTCGCGCGCCTTGGAACGCAGCCAAGCAATCTTCTTTTCCGCCAGCTCGTCATCCCCCACCACTGCCACGAAGACCCGCGCATCGCGCAAATCGGGCGAGACCCGCACCTCGGAGATCGTCATTGCGACCGCCTCGTTCTGGTAACACTGGCGCAGGATGGCGCTGATCTCGCGCTGGACGAGCTCGTTGACGCGGAGAGTACGGTTGCTCACGGGACAGGATTCATGATTTACGATTCATGATCTATGATTTTTCCGCAACCGGAACGGCGATATCCGCCGCAATCATAAATCGCCCCTCGTAAATCGTAAATGGATCAGAGCGCCGCGCGGACCTTCTGGACCTCGTAGCACTCGATAACGTCGCCGGCCTGGTAGCCGTTGAAATCATCCAGCTTCATGCCGCATTCGAGGCCGGCGCGCACTTCGTTCGCGTCATCCTTGAAGCGCTTGAGCGTGTCGACCTTGCCTTCGTGCACGATCTCCTTGCCCCGGCGCAGGCGCGCCGCGGCGTTGCGGTTGATCTTGCCCTCGGTGACGAGACAGCCGGCGACGAAGCCCTTCGCGAGCGGGAACACCTGGCGGACTTCCGCCGCGCCGGTCTTCGTTTCCTTCAGATCCGGATCGAGCAGGTCGGCCATCATCTCGCGGACCTTGTCGCCCATCTCGTAGATGATGTCGTAGGTCTCGATCCGCACGCCGTGATGCTTCGCGAGCGGTGTCACGCCGTTCTCGAGCTTGGTGTGGAACCCAATGACGACCGCGCCCGCGGCGCTGGCCATGAGAATGTCGTTCTTGGTCACGAGCCCGACCTCGATCGAGACGATCTCGAGCTGGACCTTGGCGCTCTTGATGTTCTCGAGGATGTTGCGGACGGCCTCGGAAGAACCGAACACGTCGGTCTTGATGATGACCTTGAGCACCTTCGCCTGCGTCGCCGCGATGTTGGCAAAAAGCTGCTCGACCGAAACGCCCTTCGGGATCGCGTCCGCGGTGGTGGTGACCTTTTTCTGCCGCAGCTGCTCCTCTTCGGCGATTTTTTCCGCCTCGCGCGCGTTCTTCACGACCTTGAAGGCCATGCCGCTGTCGGGCGAGCCGCTCCAGCCAATCACGCGCACCGGGGTGCCGGGAGTCGCTTCCTTCACGTTCTCGCCCTTGTCGTCGAACATCGCGCGGACCTTCGCGTAATTTGGTCCCGCCACGATCGAGTCGCCCACCCGGAGGGTGCCGCGATGCACGATGACAGTCGCGAGCGGACCGCGGCCAAAATCGATCTCCGACTCAATCACGATGCCCGCGGCTTCCGCCTTCGGGTTGGCCTTGAGCTCGAGGACATCCGCCTGGAGCAAAATCATCTCGAGCAGCGTGTCGATGCCCTGGAGCTTGATCGCCGAAACGGGCACGGTGATCGTCTCGCCGCCCCAGTCTTCCGGGGCGATGCCGCGCTGCTGCATCTGGTTCTTCACCTGATCCAGGTTCGCTCCCTTCACGTCCATCTTGTTGACGGCGACAATGAGGGCGAACCGGTCGGGCTGCTGTTCCTTCACGGCGAGGGCAATCTTCAGCGCCTCGTCGGTCTGCGGCATGAAGCCGTCATCGGCCGCCACACCAGGATGGCGATGTCGGTGACGCTGGCGCCGCGGGTGCGCATCTTGGTGAACGCGGCATGGCCCGGCGTATCCAGGAAGGTGAGCTTGCGGTCGTGAAATTCGATCTGGTACGCGCCGATGTGCTGCGTGATGCCGCCGGCCTCGCCCGCGGCCACGTTGGCCTTGCGAATGGCATCGAGCAGGGAAGTCTTGCCGTGATCGACGTGACCCAGGATGCACACGACCGGCGGCCGGGAGACAAGGTGCTGCGATTCGTCCTCATCCGGCTTCTTCTCGGCCTTCTTTTCCTTGGCCGCCTGCTGGGCCGCCGCATCGGCGCGGTGCTTGATCTCCAGCATGAACCCGTACTTCTCGGCCACCTTCTGTGCGACGGATTCCTCGATGTTCGAGTTCATCGCGGCGAAGCCGACGAGTTGGTTCAGCTCGGAGATGAGCTTGAAAGGCTTCAGGCCCAGCGCCACCGCGAAGTCGCGCACGATGATCGGCGGCTTCAGGTGCAGCACCTTGATGTCGCCCTGCATCGTGATATGCGGGGCGGCGGCGGGAGCTGGCGCGGGCGCGCTCCCCGCGACGCCCGGCAGGGGCGGCGTTTTCGGAGCAGCCACGGAAAGAGGACGCGACGGCGTCGGCGGCAGCGCAATCGGAGTCTTGGCCATGGGCGGCGCGCTCGCGACGGAAGGAGAGGCGGGAGCAGCCACCAGTGGTGCCGGGCGGACCACGGGCGCGGGTGCGGGAGCAGCGGAAACGGTCGGGCGCACTGGCGCCGGGGTGGGCGCGTGCGTGGGCGACGCGGCGGGCCGGGGAGGCTGCGGCGCCATCGGTGAGCGGGCGATTGGCTGCGGCGGGGAAACGTAGCGCGGAGAGGCCGCGGGCTGGGGAGCCGGCGTCGGACGGGCCATGATCGGCGGCGCCGCTGGAGCGGCGGGCGCGGCCGGACTCGCTGCCTTGGCCGCGAGCACCTTGGCCGCGGCGGCTGCTTCCTTCTCGCGGTCGATGTCCTGCTTCGACTTGACGGTCGGAATTGAAACGCGCACGGGGGCTCCCGCTGGCTCGGGAGGCGTTGCGGCTGACTCGCTGCCCGACGGGCCTTCGGCAGCCGGCGAGGGCGCGACCGCCACCCCACCCTTGCGGGAGGCAAACTCCTCGCGGAGCGCGGAGGCGTTGATGTTATCGACGGTGCTGGAGACGGACTTCACATCCTGAGCGACAATTTTGCGCTCCTTCAGGAGCGTAATCAGCTCCTTGTTTTCCATGCCGAGTTCCTCGGCAAGCTTGTGGATGCGAATGCTCATGCAGTGTCTGACTATTATAGTGGATTAAGCGTTATTTGCTAACCTGCTTGGCGGCGACGCGTGAAATGATGTCCGCGGCTTCGTCAGCCGGGAACCCGGCGCCTTCCAAATCCCCCGCCTCGACCCCCTCGAAAAGCTCAAGCGAAACGAAGCCCGCCTTGACCAACCGCAGCGCGGTCTCTTCGGGAATGCCCAGGGCCGTCACCAGCTTGCGCTTGGCGTCCCCTTCCGGGTCGGCACCCACGGCCTTGTATTCCTCGATGTCAAGGCGCCAGCCGATCAGACGCGACGTCAGCCGCGCATTCTGGCCCTTCCGGCCGATGGCGATGGCGAGATCGTCCGTCGCCACCTTCAACAGGATGCGATGGGTCTTGTCATCGAGCACGATCTCGCGCGGCACCGCCGGTTTCAGGGCCTCGATAATCATTTCCCGGGGGTCCGCGTAATACTTGATGATGTCGATCTTCTCGCCGCCAAGCTCGCGGACGATCGTCTTCACGCGCGCGCCGCGCGCGCCCACGCACGCGCCGACCGGGTCGACCTTCGGATCGCGGCTGGTCACCGCGATCTTGGTGCGGTAACCCGGCTCGCGGGCGAACGCCTCGATCTTGACCGTGCCGTCGGCGACCTCGGTCACTTCGAGCTCGAATAACCGCCGGACAAATTTTGGACTCGCCCGGCTCAGGATAATCTCGGGCCCGCGGGGCGAGCTCTCGATTTCCATCAAGAGACAGCGGATGCGTTCACCGGGCTGATATTCCTCGCCGGGCACCTGCTCCTTGCCGGGCATGATCGCCTCGGCCTTGCCCAAATCCACATAGAGATCGTTGCGCTCGCGGCGGCGGACGGTGCCGGTGACGATGTTGCCGACCTGATCCTTGAAGTCGTCGTAGATGCGGTCCTTCTCAAACTGACGCAGCCGTTGCATCACGGCTTGGCGGGCGGTTTGCGCGGCAATGCGACCCAGGGTCGACGGATCGACTTCCTTCTCGATCATTTCGCCAATCAGGGAGCCCGGCTTCACCGCCTGGGCTTTCTCGACATGAATCTCGGTCTTCGGGTTGCTCACCGAATCCACCACCTTCATCACCGCCCACGCCTTCAGTTGCCCATTCTTCGGGTTGATGTCGATGCGCAGCTCCTGCCCGGAATTGACGCCCTTCTGCGCAGCCGTCTTCAGGGCATTCGTGATCGTGGAGATCATGTCGGCCCGCGGGATGCCCTTCTCCTTCTCCATGTATTCCAGGACGGAAAGAATTTCGCTACTCATGAGGGTGAATGATTAATGGAAAAAAAAAGCGGGCCGCAGGGCCCACTTTTTGAAAAGTGAGTGTTATAGAGCCCGCCAACCTATCGAACCGGGCAAAATTTTGTCAAGCCCGGTGCCGGTCGTGCGCCCCTCAGCGCCGCGCATCGCGCTCGATCAACCAGCCCAACAACCCCTGCGTCGCGCCGTGACAGGCCGGATGGGCCCGTCCATCGAAGACCCCGAGCTGCCGCAAACCGCTCGTCAACAGCAGCGGAAGATCACCCGCGAACCAATGAAACCACAGGCCCGCCCAATCGCGAGCGGTGTGCGCCGCGAGGAGCGGGAGCAGGCCATCGCAAAGCAAATTGTCGAACCGCGTGCCGCCGATGGCGTTCCCGCAAAGTGCATCCGCGGCGTGCTCGCGCAACGCGGTGAACCCGCCTGCGCTCCGTACTGCGCGTGTTTCCGCGTCGAGCGCCACCGTGGGGAGCGTCCCAGCGAAGGTTATTAGGCCTTCCGGCCAGCCTGGCCGGGCGCACGTCCACCCCGCGTACTGCCGCAGCCGAGTCCGGGGGTGGTTGGCCGGACGGACTCCCTGCAAACTCCACCCGCCACTTTCGCTCGCATAGGCCGCCGCCACGTCGACCCGACCCTCCGCCCAAAGCGCAAGGGGCAACTGTCCGGCAATCCGCAGCATGGGCGCGCGATTGAAACGGTAGCCCAGGATTTCCAGCGCCGCGTGATGGCAGGCCGCGTCCCAGCCGAGCCTTTGCACGCGCAACCGCGCAAAGTGAACCTTCTGCTGCCATCGCGCCTGGGCGTGGCGCTGCAACAACACCCTGAGTTCCACGGGCGG
This sequence comes from Opitutaceae bacterium, assembly GCA_046594805.1. Lineage (GTDB taxonomy): Bacteria > Verrucomicrobiota > Verrucomicrobiia > Opitutales > Opitutaceae > ER46. Next base: position 17,683 of record JBKJRG010000897.1, read on the forward strand.
CAGGACCCCGAGCAAATCCGGCAGCCGCACTGCGGCGCGATTGGCCAGCGTTTCCACCGCATCTTCCGCCGCGAATTCCTCGAGGTCGTGATGCAGCAGTGGCAGGAGCGAGAGCACCGGGATATCGCGGCCATCGGAGCCGCGCGTCACGTGACGCGGGGCCGGCGGGAAAAGCACCACATGCAGTGCGACGCGATCGTAGGCGGGGTCGCGCGCATGTCCGTGCGCCTCCCAATCGGCCGCGTGCAGGTGCACCTCCACGTCGACGGTCACTTCCGGCCCGTCGTCAAATCGCAGTCGCGCGCCCAGAAAATCCGGCCCGCCGAGGAGATTCCATTTGCCGGGATGCAGGATGCGAAGTCGTTGTCCGCTGCCCGTCACCGCCGTCGCCCGCGCGAAATCACCCCGCAGCCAGATCTTCTGCAGCAGTTTTTCCGGAAACGAAAACGCGCCATAGAGCCCCTGGATCTCGGCGAGCACGGGATTGCTTGAGTCAGCCATGGCAGCCAGAGATGGCGGCGAGTCTGGTCCGTCGATGCCCGGAAGCGATGCCTCCGCACCCCCAAGTTATGGGTATGTTGGGATATCGCGCGGCCTCCGCGCGGACAAATCACTTGGCGGAAGATCGACGCCCACAATCATCAAACCTCGATCATTGACCCAGAGGTCACGGAGGGGACAGGGAGGGCCCAGCGCGGCGAAGCCGCAACCGAACTCCAACCTCAATCCATTTTACAGAAGGCAACGAAGGAAACAAAGGGCGCGGACACCTCCGAGTCTTTGTTCTCTTTGTTCTCTCTCTTAGGAAACTTGAAATCGAGAGTTCTCAATCAAGGGCTTAGAAATCGTATTTTTGAGCGTCCAACGGGAAAACACGGTCCGGAACTTCAAGTTGCTTTCCCGAAAGGTCGCGCCCCGCGCGGGTGGTCGCTTCTGTAAAAATTCAGAGGTCGAAAATGCACGCAAGAAAACAATACTCTCAGACACTGTGATAGAAATGGGGAGGAGCTTGGCGAGCTGTTTGACGTCGGCGAGCGCCTGGGTCAGCTCGCGATTGGCGGTTTCCAGCTCGGTGGTCCGCACCTGCACGCGCCGCTCGAGATCGAGATTGAGTTCCTGAATCCGGTTGTGCGCGCTCGTGCGCGACCGCCAGCGCCTGCTGCAGCTCGACATTCTTCTCCTCGAGTTTGTTGACCAAGGTCTGGCTGTATTGCCGGAGCACGGTCGTTTCGTCCGGCAAGGGCGGCGCGGCCGGCCCCCGCGTGCGGGCCTTG
>JBKJRG010000062.1:0-2746 GCA_046594805.1 Opitutaceae bacterium
GCGCTCACCCACAAGCCCGCCTACCTGGAATACAGCGACCGCGTGCTGCAGTTGCGCACCCTGCTTCAGCAGCAGAGCAAGCCGGTTGAGGTCACTTTCAAGTCCGACGGTAAAACCTGGGTATCCATCACCAACTACAAGACGCCGATTCAGACGGAGACGATGACGTTGAAGATTCTGCCCGGCGACTATGAGGTCATTGGCCGGCGCAAGGGATTCCGCGACGTGCACATGCTGCTGCAGGTTCGTAACGGCACGCCGCTGCCGCCCGTCACCGTAGCGTGCAATGTCTCCTCGGACAAACTTTGATCCCCTCCATGGCAAAGCCCCTCCGGCATGGCTTAACCTCCATCGTAATCCTTTCCCTTGGCGCCGGCTTCGTTGCCGGCGCGGAATCTCCCGCCAGTGCCGCCAAGGGCGCGGCTTCCGCCAGCAAGGCGCCCACCACGTCCGCCGCTTCGCGCCCCACTCCCGGACGCAGCAGCACCGCCAAGGGGCCGCTGCCGGACCCGGTTTTGCTCGATGGCTCATCGCTGTCGGCGGAGAAGAGGCCGGAGCACGGGATGGTGGGCGATTTCGAGTTACCCGGTGACGACAGTCGGTCCGGGAAAGTCGGTGGTCCACAGAATCAAAACCCAGGTGGCGGCCCCAGCGTTTCTGCGAACATCCCGGGTTTGCCGCAATCTGGCGGTGCGCAGGGCCAGCAAGGCCAGCAGGGCGGGCAACAAGGCGGTGCGCAGGCATCGCAATCCGGCGGCGCGCAGCAGGCGGGCGGCGAGCAAGCCGGCGCCCAAGGTGCCCAAGGAGCCGCGGGAGGATCGGCCGGCGCGGCCGACGCAGGCGCCCAAGCGGGCGGCGTGCAGGTCGGCGAATTATCGGGCGAAGGCGCCGATCCGGGTGCGGCCGGAAAAAGCGGCAAGCCGCAGCAGGTGGCGATTGGTGACTCTGCGATGCGGATTGAAGGTGCGCCGCCCAGTAGTGGCGTAGTGGGTTCCCAGATTCCCGCCGGCCCGACCCAACAGCACGAAAAGGGCACCGGCTCCGGCGGCAAAGGTGCGGGTGGCAGCGGCGGCAACAAGGGCGTCGAGCGCGGGCGCACGATGCCGGCGGGCCTCTGATCTTTTCCAGCCCCATTTCCACCCCGTGAAAAATCTCCGGTTGTTCCTCCTCTTCCTTTGCCTGGTGTCAGCCGGCCCGCTGGCCCAGGGCGGCACCGTGATCTATCCGGTGGAGGCGATCGAGGATCTGATGGCGCTGCCGGCGGATGAGTTCAAGCAAAGGTACGCCGGCATCAACGCGAGCGGCATCGGCCCGAGCGATGAAGGCTGGTATGTGCGCTACCGACACGAGAATCTCACCTGCCTTTTCGGCCCGCTCGCGGATCGCGAGGAAGCCCGCAAAAAGAAGTGGGACATGGAGACGGTCCGCGATGCGGCGATCCGTAATCGCGCGACCCTGTCGACCAGTCAGGTCGATTTCGTCAAGTTCACGTATTCTGGCGTGTATGGGAAACGCGGGGACGGTGGTGGCGGCGCGGGGGATTTGCAGCGGATCTCGGCGGACGGCAAGAGTGGCCCCGATGGCGATCTGGATGGCGATGGCATCCCGAATTCCAAGGACGATGACATGGACGGGGACGGAATCCCGAACGACAAGGACGGCGACATTGATGGCGATGGGATTCCCAACGGAGCGGAGGACTACGCCTTTGGTACCAACCCGGCCAATGGCGGGGGCGGCAGCGACGGTCGCAACGGCCCCGACGGTGACTTGGATGGTGATGGGATTCCGAATTCGAAAGACGACGACATGGATGGAGATGGAATTTCCAACGCCCAGGATGGCGATGCAGATGGCGACGGTATTCCCAATGGCCAGGACGGTGACGCTTACGGCAACGGTGGCGGCGGAGGGGGCGGCGGCAGCGATGGCAAGGGCGGCCCGGGCGGCGACATCGATGGCGACGGAATCCCGAACGCGCAGGATGGCGATATGGACGGCGACGGCACGCCGAACGGCCAGGATGGCGACGAGGATGGCGACGGCATTCCCAACAGCCAGGACACCGATCGATTTGGCAGCGGTAGTGATAGCGGCCGCACCGCGGGTAAGGGTGGGTCGCGGGGAGGCAAGGGCGGTTCGCAGGGCGGCGGCGAGGGTAGTGAGGGTGGCGAAAGCGGTTCCGATCAGAAAATGGGTTCCGGCCAAAAAGGCGGTCGCCAAGTCGCTTCGAACCAGCGCGGCAGCCGCAGCGGACAGCAGGGTGGCCAATCGGGTCAGCAGGGCGGTCAATCGGGCCAGCAAGGCGGCCAGTCAGGCCAGCAAGGCAGCCAATCCGGGCAACAGGGCGGTCAGCAAGGCAGCAGCGGTGGCAGTTCCGGCCAGTCGGGGCAGTCGGGTGGCGGTTCGCCTTCTCCGATGGGTGGCGGCTCGCAAGGCGGCGGCGGCAATCCGCTTCAGCTGGTCGGTGCGCTGTTGCGGATGATCCTCGGCATCTGATGCTGCGGTGTCTAATCCGGCTTTTGATTTTCAAATGAGTCCCGGCTCCCTGGGGCGGCGTAGCCGTCGGTGGGGGTTTCGAGGGGTGGCGGCGCTGGGGGTTGCCGCGGCGGTCATTGCGGCGGAGGAACCTTCCGCCTCCAAGGCCATGCAATTGGCCCGCGCGGCGTCCGTGGCAGCCGAGGCTGGCAACAGCGCGGAATACCTCGCCAAGATGCAAGAGGCCGTGGCGCTGCGGCCCGATTTT
>JBKJRG010000285.1:0-6066 GCA_046594805.1 Opitutaceae bacterium
TTTTGGCGGATGCCCTCGGAGTGCTCCTGAAAATACATGAACGGAATCTGACTGGCGCCCAAGTCGCGGATCAGCGCCGGAATCTGCTCCGGCCACCGGTGCAGGTGATGCGGCGCCAGGGCGATGCCCAGGCGGGGCGAACGGTTAAGCTCCGCAAAATAACGCAGCGAGTCCGGATGAAAAAGCAGCTGGTTGTCGTGATTCTCGAGGGCAATCGTGACACCCGTCTCCTCCGCCCGGGCGACGTGCGGCTTCATCAGCTCGAGCAAATCGCGCACCCCCGCCTTCGCCGCCGAACCGGTGGGCTCCTTCGGACCCTTGCTGCCGGTGACGATGATCCCGCCGCCGAATTTTTGCATCCACTTCATCTCGTCCTGCAGTCCAGTCGGGCCGAGCGGATACCGCGTGCTCACGCCGAGTTTCACCCGGTGCTGCTTCAACATGCCCGCGAAAGCCTCATCTCCCATCTCCGTCACCTGCTCGCGCTGATTGCCGTGGACGCGGCACCAGATGTCGATCGCCTCGCAACCCGTCTTCGTCACCTCCGGGAGGATGACCGCGAGCGGCATCTCGCCATACAGGGCGGAGGAAAGGATGTAGCGCAGGCGAAACGTCTCGCCTCGCGCCGCAAGCGAAACCACGGGAGCAGCGGCCACGACCGCGAGCGATTGTAGAAACTGGCGGCGGGGTATCATGGGATAGTCGGGGAGTGAACGGAACTCTCCTGCGGCGCAACCGGGAAGTGTTTTGAACGCTGGTGCGCCAGTTATTCGGCAAGCGTCCGACCCGATGCCTCTGGGTGACACGGAGGAAACGTGCGCGCTATCGTGACGGTGGGGTCCACGACGCCGGTTGCGGTGACGGGACGATGAGTGAGGCGGGGTCGCCGAGGCGTTTCATTTCGGCTGCGAGTGCGGCCTTCATCGCGGCGACGCGCGCGGCGTGATCAGGGCGGTCGGCGAGGTTGGTGCGCTCGTCGGGGTCGGTGGCGAGGTCGAAGAGTTGCGTGCGGTCCACCTGCGGGTAGCGGATGAGTTTCCAGCGCTCGTCGCGCAGGGCGCGTTGCACATCCTTGTAGGCGAACATGAGCGATGGGCGGGCGGGCGTGGCGGGATGGTGAAGGGTCGCGGAAAGATCGCGGCCTTCGCTGGTCGCCGGGCCGGCGACGCCGCAGAGCGCGCCAAGCGTGGGGAGCACATCAAAGAGGTAACACATCGCGTCGGTGGTCCGGTTGGCGGGGATACCAGGGCCGCTGACGATCAGCGGGACGCGCAGGGAGTGTTCGTAGAGATTCTGTTTTCCGATGAGGCCGTGGCTGCCGCGGGCGACGCCGGAGTCGGCGGAGAAGACGACGATCGTGTTCTGGCCGTGCGGCGAGGCGTCGAGGGTGTCGAGCACGCGACCGATCAGCATGTCGAGGTAGGAGATGTAGCGGTAGTAGTCGGCGAGCATCGCGCGGATAGCGGCGGACGAGCGCGGCCACGGGAGGAGTTGCTCGTCGCGGATGGTCATCTCGCCGTTGTCGAAAGGGTGCTGGGCAAGGAAATTCGCGGGGAGCGGGATTTTTTCCGGGTCGTAGCCTACGGAATAATCGTCGGGCACGATGTGGGGATCGTGCGGGCCGTCGAAGGCAAGATAAGCGAAGAAGGGCTTCGGGTGCGGCTCGCGGAGAAACGCGATGGTCTCATCGGTGAACGTTGCGCAGGCATGCTTCGGGCTGATTTTGGTCGGGCCCATTTTGCCGTTTTCGAGGCTGCCAAGCGGGGCCTGCATGGGGTTGGTCATGCCCCCGGTGAAGAGCGACTGGGCGCGCTGGAAACTGAGCGGGACCGACGCGGGGGTGTTGTGCCACTTGCCGCTGATGAAGGTGGAGTAGCCGGCGCGGCCGAACGCGGCGGGCCACGTTTCGTCGCGCGTGAGTTTTTCGTCGATGTGAAAGAGCGAACGGCCGGAGAGGAGCATCGCGCGCGAGGGGACGCAGGTGGCCGCGTTCAAGCCGCCTTGCATGTAGGCGCGGTTGAACGCGACGCCCCGCTTCACGAGGCGGTTGAGGTTGGGCGTGCGGATGTGGGCGTTTCCGAGCGCGGCAATCGTGTCGGCGCGCTGATCGTCGGCGAAGATGAAGACAACGTTGGGCTTCGACGGTGCGGCGGCGTGGAGCGGAAGCAGGAACGCGAGCGACGCAAGGGACAGGGCGGCGGAGAGCGACGGCAGTGGAGTGGGCATGGGGTGAAGAGTAAGGGGATATTTTTTGGTCGCGGAGAGGCCGCGCTATTTGCGCTGGGCTTTCTTGGCAGGACCGGCGTCAGCGCCGGGTGCGGGCGGCGTCCATTCGGCGGGTTTGGGTGAAGCGACTTTCAGCGGGACGGGGTCGGCGTAGCGGGTCATTTCTCTTTCGAGGAGCGTAGTCATCTCAGCGAGTTTCGTGGCGTGGGCGGGCTGGCCGGCGAGGTTGTTGAGTTCGTGCGGATCGACGGCGAGGTCGAACAGCTGCGTCCGGTCGACGAGCGGATAGCGGATGAGTTTCCAGCGGTCGTTGCGGACGGCGCGCTGACAGTCACGATAGGCGGTGTAGAGCACGTCGCGAACTTTGGCGGACTTCCCCTGAATTACGGGGAGCAGGCTGCTGCCCTCGACGCCCGCGGGAATTTTCGCGCCGACGAAGTCGCAGAAGGTCGGAAACAAATCCAACAGGTAAACGAGCGCTTCGTGGCGGCCGTGCGGAATGCCGGGGCCGGCGATGACGAGCGGCACGTGCATGCCGCCGAATTCGTAGAGGTTCTGTTTGCCGAAAAGACCGTGGTCGCCGAGCGAGAGGCCGTTGTCGCCGGTGAAGATGATAATGGTGTTGTCCCATTCACCGCGCGTCTTGAGTTCCGCGAAGATGCGGCCGATTTGGTGGTCGAGACCGGTGATGCACGCGTAGTAGTCGGCCAGCTGCTGCTTTGTGTCTTCGGGCGTGCGCGGCCACGGTGCAAGTTTCTCGTCGCGCACGGCCATATCGCCGTTGTCGAACGGATGCTGCGGCATGAACGCGAGCGGGAGCGGGATTTTTTTCGGGTCATAGCGGCCGTGAAATTCCGGAGCGGCGACGCGCGGGTCGTGCGGCACGGGCGGGGCGAAGTAGAGGTAGAACGGTTTCGCGCCGCCGGCGGCGCCCGCGCGCTCGCGGAGAAACTCGATCGCGGCGTCGGCGTGACGCTCGCTCGAGCCGCGGCGCAACTCGACGGGATGATCGTCGAAGAGGAGATTGGTATCGAAGGCGGCGAGCCCGGCGGTGAATTCGTTGCCGCCTTTGCCGACGTGAAAGGTGACGTAACCGTCGCGGCCGAGGACGCGCGGAAGCGACTGAGAGGCGTCGGCCTTCGGGTCGCGGCCGTTGGGGATGCGGAGCCACGACTTGCCGGTGAGCAGCATCGTGCGGCTCGGCAGGCAGACGGCGCCGACCATTGAGCCCATCGTGTAGCAGTGCGTGAACGTCACGCCGCGCGCGACGAGGGTGTCGAGGTTGGGCGTTTCGAGGATCGCGTTACCGAGGGCGTGCAGGCCGTCGGCGCGGTGGTCGTCGGCGTGGAGGTGGAGGATATTGGGGGGGCGGGCGTGCGCCGGAATCAGCATGAGCACGGCGAGCAGGCCGGTGAATGGAAAAATACGGAGCGGCATGGGATCGTGGGCGTTGGAAGAGGAGGGTGGTTGAAAGAGGGCCGCCGCGCGGATCGGGGCAGCGGGAGGGGCATGCGAGACGGCCTTGATCGGTGGCGTTGTTGAATGCGTGGTCGACCCTGCGCTTGCCGGCACGGCCACCTCAAACGGATTCAGTGTGAAGGGACTGTTGTGAGCAACCGCGGTTGCGGTTGGCACGTTCACGGCGCTGGGGCGGAAGGAATCATGACCGCGATATCGTTGGCTTGGCGAGGACCCGGCGTGCTGCGGCCCTCGGCGATCGTGCGGGTGAGGAGCGCGGTGAGGCGGGCGACGACGGCGGGGTTTTCAGCGTGGAGGTTTTTCGTTTCGGAAATGTCGCGGCTCAAATCGTAGAGCTGGATTTCGGGCAGGCCGTTTTTGCGCGCGGCGGCGTCGAGCGGTGCGGCCCAGCCGCCGGAGCCGGGGCAGAACTCGAGTTTCCAAAAGCCCGCACGGATCGAGAAAATGCCGTTGATCGAGTGGTGGACGATGGACTCCCGCGCCGGTGCGCGCGCCGTGCCGAGGAGCGCGGGCAACATGCTCACGCTGTCGACGCCGGCGCCGGCGGGGAGCTTCGCGCCGAGGAGTTCGGCGCACGTGGCCATGAGATCGGTGTGGCAGATGAGGTGGTCGCTGCGGCGGCCGGCGGGGATCTTCCCGGGCCAGCGCGCGAAGAACGGCACGCGGTGGCCGCCGTCCCAGATGTCGGCCTTGTAGCCGCGGAATTGGGCGCTGGCGAAGTGGCCGAGTTTTTCCAACTCGGGCGTGCCGGCCTGCGGCGAGCAGCCGTTGTCGCTGGTGAAGATGACGAGCGTGTTGGCGGCGAGGCCGTGTTGATCGAGGGCGGCGAGGATTTTTCCGACGACGGCATCGGTCTGCATCACGAAATCGCCGTAGGCGCCGAGGCCGCTGCTCCCCTGCCACTCGGGCGTGGGGAGGATCGGCGTGTGCGGCGAGGTGAGCGGCACGTAGAGGAAAAACGGCTGGCCGGCCTTCGCGGCGGCGGCGTGATCGGCGATGTAATTCACGGCCTGCCGCTCGAGGCGCGGGAGCATCTCGATGGGCGGGAGATTTTCGATCACGCGATCCTGCTCGATCAGGCCGGACATCGTGCGGGCGTTGGAGCAGCCCCAGAAATAATCGAAGCCGCGCGTGATCGGGCCGCCGATGATGCGCGTGCCGACGGGCAGGCCGTTTTCGCCCATATTGCCTTTTTTCTTCGCTGCGGGAGCCGGCGCGGTCGCGGGACGTTCGGAAAGAAAGCCGAGGTGCCATTTGCCGATGGCGGCAGTGGTGTAGCCGTGCTGTTTGAGGAGCGCGGGGACCGTGAGCCGGTCTTCCGCGATGAGCGGTGGATTGTCGGTGCCGTCGAGCACGCCCTGCTGGAGATGCGTGCGCCACGCGTAACGGCCGGTGAGCAGGCCGTAGCGCGTGGGGGTGCAGACCGACGAGCCACTGTGGGAATCGGTGAACGTCATCCCCTGCGCCGCAAGCCGGTCAAGGTGCGGCGTCTTGATTTTCCCGCGCGCAGGATTGAGCGCCTGCACGTCTCCGTAGCCCAGGTCGTCGGCGAGGAGGTAGAGGATGTTGGGTTTTTCGGCGGCGGTGGCGGAGATGGCCGTCAGCACCGCGGCGCCGAGCAGCGTGCTGAAGAGAAAATCGCGGGAAAACATGGAGGTGATTTTAGAACGATCCCTTGAGGCCGACGGTCCACAGTGAACCGAAATCCTGACGGGTGCGGAACTGCGCGTGCGGGGGGGTGGAAGGCCCGGCGATTTCAAAATCCTCGGTGGCGTCGTTGACGTTCCGCAGGTTCACAAACAACGCGACGGAGCGGCGGAAGGAATATTCCGCCTGAAGATCGAGGGAGAGTTTTTTCGAGCCCCAGTTGTAAGTGCCGGGCTCGAGGCCGACCCCGGAACCCACGGCCCCAAGCCGATGGCGACCGCGGTAGCTCCAGTTGGCGCGCAGATGGTATTTCTCCCGCGCGAGGCTGAGGCCCCAGTTGTAGGTTCGCGGCACATAGCCGGCGAAATTTTCCGCGCCCTCGCCGGTCGCGCGCTGGGCGCTGGCGTTGGCAAACACCTGCAGGCCGCGCCCCCACCGGGGGAGAAACGTCAGCGACTGCTTGTAACTGACATCCACCCCGGTGGTCCGCAGGGTGCCGGGCAGGTTAGCCTGCGTCGCCACGCTGTAGTCACCGTAAATCGCGGGATCGATTCCGTAGAACTCGAGGAGCGGCGGGGTGGCCGGCAGGTTCACGCTCTCGAAGAAGTTTTCGTAGTCGCGGCGAAAGGCCCCGAGCGAAATCTGGCCGACGCCCTCGAAATAATATTCGAGCCGCACGTTCGCGGTGCGGGCGCTCCACGCCTTGATGCCGGC
>JBKJRG010000288.1:0-14928 GCA_046594805.1 Opitutaceae bacterium
GCGCGCCTGTTTCGCCACCGCCTACGATCAAATCATCGAGGCGTGCGACCGAATCGAGCGCTTCGTCGCTGCGCCGCGCCGCGAAGGTGCGAAAAGCTGAAGAACGGAAGGGCTGAACCTGACGGCGGGAACCGGCCATTGCTTCACGGGTTCGACTTCTGCCCTTTCACCCTTCAGTCCTTCAGCCCTTCAAACTTTATTCCCATGTCCCGCATCGTTGCCATCGTCGGCCGACCCAATGTCGGCAAAAGCCGGCTCTTCAACCGGCTCGCGCGGAAGCGCATTTCGATCGTGCACGATCAGCCGGGAATCACGCGTGACGTGATCTCGGCGGAGATTGCCGACGGCAGTTACACGCTGCTCGACACCGGCGGGCTCGGTTACAAGGGGATCGACACGCCCGCCGCGCTGACGAAGGCGTCCGAGCAGCAGGTCGATTTTGCCATCGCGGCCGCGTCGCTGATTCTGTTCGTGGTCGACGGGCTGGGCGGCCTTTCGTCCCTCGACGAAAAAATCGCGCAGATGCTCCGGAAGAGCAAAAAGAAGGTCCGGCTGATCGTGAACAAGGCTGACTTCGACGACAGCAAAGTGGCGCTGGAGGATGCGTACCGGCTCGGGCTGGGCGAGCCGCTCCGGGTGTCCGCCGAACACGGCACGGGCGAAACGGAACTGCGCGCCGCCATCATCGAGGGCATCGGCCCCGCCCCGGAGAAGCCGGAGCCGGTCGACGGCAAAACCGCGGCGGATCCGCTCTGCATTTGTTTCATCGGCCGGCCGAACGTGGGTAAATCCTCGCTGAGCAACCGGCTGTTGAAGAGCGACCGGCTGATCGTCAGTGAAACGCCCGGCACCACCCGCGACGCGATCGAGCTGCCCTTTACCTTCCGCGGTCGCGACGGGAACGATTACCCGTTCAAGCTGATCGACACGGCCGGCATCAAGGCGGCCACGAAGCTCGCGTCGCCGGTGGAATATTTTTCGCGGCTGCGCGCGCTCGATGCGATCAAGAACACCGACGTGGTCTACCTGGTGCTCGACGCGCTGGAAGGCGTGACGCAGCAGGACAAGGCGATCGCGGGCGAGGCGATCAAGGAAGGCCGGCCGATCGTGGTGGTCGTCAACAAATGGGATTTGATCCAGAAGGCGTTCAAGGCCCAGGGCGGATTCAAGCCCTACAAGAGCGAGCGCGATTACCGGGAGAAATACGAACACGCGCTGTTCGAGCGGTTGTTCTTCACCCCGGGCTCGCCCGTCATTTTCGTCTCCGCGATGAGCGGCTATGAGATCGACCGGATGTTGAACGCGGCGGTGAAGCTGAATCGCACCCTCGACAAGAAAATGCCGACCGCGAAGTTGAACCAGATCCTCGGCCATCTCGCCGAGCGCAACCCGCCGGCCGCGATCGCGGGCAAGCGTTTCCGAATCTACTACGCGACGCATACCGGAACGCGGCCTTTCCGGATCAAGCTGTTTTGCAACCGCGAGGAAAAACTCACGGAGCAGTACCGGCGTTATCTCGAGGCCGGCATTGTCGAGGAGTTCGATATCGGTGGCTGTCCGGTTTATTTCGATCTGGTGGGCAAGCCAAAGGACGAGGTGCGCGGGAGCCGCGGCGGCGGTGGCGCCTCGGCCGAACATCGCGCGGAGAACAAGGCGAAGTGGCGGGTGGCCGAGGGTGGGGACGTGGCGGAGGAATGAGACGGCGCGGACGCTTCTTCCGGTCGAGGGTGGGGTCCGCTCTCCGAGCGGGCCTGAGTTAATAGACCGAATCGGGCTTGCCTCGACATCCAACCTGGAACCCAGGCCGGTTCGGAGAACCAGCCCCACCTTCCAACCCCTGCCGCTACCGCCCGCGGCCGGGCGGGCGCGCGCCGGCACGCTGCTGGTATTCGTCGCCGTTCATGATCGCCTCGCGGATGTCGCGCTCGGAGTAACCGCGCCGCATCAACTGCTCGTAATTGGCCAGCCCCGCCGCATCGGGGTCGCGCCCCAGGAGCTCGCGGTAGGCACGCGTGATCGCGGCGCGGATGTTGCCGTCGCGGCCTTCGTGGCTGCGGCGCAGGTCATCGCGGATTTGCCCCTGGGTCCAGCCGTCGCGCCATTTGGCGCGGTAATGGGCGAGACCGTTGGCATCCGGATCCCGGCCCAGGACCTCGCGGTACGCGCGGCGGATGGATTCGTCCGGGTTGATCCGGCGCGCCTCGTCGCTGCGCTGCAGCTGCGCGACCATTTGATCTTCGCTCCAGCCTTCGTACATCAGCCGATCGCGATAGGTGTGGAGGCCCTCCGGGTCCGCCCGACGACCGAGCACTTCGCGGAACGCCTGCTGCACGACAAATTCCGCCGTGCGGCGATCATAATGGGGACGCGGTGGCCCGACCATCTCGGGCGGAGGCCCGCGGGTCGGCCCCGGTACGACATAGACGGTTGTCGGCGGTGGTGGGACCGTTTCATATCGCACCGCGGGGGGCGGCCGCGCGACGACGACGGGTTGCGGACCGGTCACAGCGACCGAGGCGATCGCACGGTCCCAAGTCGCGCCGGCTTCATACCCGCGTTGCACGGAATAAAGGTCGGCGATGCTGCCCGAAATATCGACGCGCTGGCCGGAGAAATCCGGGCCGGAATAAAGTGTGGCGCGGGCCGCGCCTTCCACCTTCATCGACGAAATGGCAAAGATCCAGGGCCGCTGATTGCTTCGTCGCAGCAGATCAAGGTTCGCCACCGTGGCGCCGGCCTCGACCAACAGCGCTTCGCCCTTGAAGTTCGGCTCGGTGTAGAACGTGACGTGATTCGGGCTCACGGGCGCCTGCGCCAGCGCGGCGCCGGCCGTCAGCAGGAACAGGGCGGCCCGGCGCGCCCAGCCCAGCGCAGAGTGTCCGCCGAAGTTTGCCCGGATGTTCTGGTGCATGATCATCGGTGAGACGGCTCCAGGGCGGGTGCTATTCAAATTTTGGGGCGTGGCGGGACGTCCCCCCGTGCGGTCACGCGTGGTGTTGGGCCGCAAAGAACGGGTTGTGTTCCTTTTCCTGGGCCAGGGTGGTGAGCGGACCGTGCCCGCACGCCAGCACCGTGTCGCGCGGCAGCGTCATGATTTTCTTTTTGTTGTTCTGATACTGCTCGGCGAAGTGCTCGACGCTGCCGCCCATTGAGCTGGCGAAAACGGAGTCGCCCACCACCGCGAGCGGCCAGCTGAGCCCGTTGATGAAAAACGTGGTCATGCCCGGGGAGTGGCCGGAGGTGATGAGCGTTTTGATCGACAAGGTGCCGAGATGGAAGTGGTCGTTTTCCTTGAAGGTTTTCGCCCCGGCCAGCGGCGCCGGCTCCGCTTCGCTGGCCCAGACCTCCGCCTTGGTTTCCCGGGCGAGCCGCGGCAGGTCGGCCACGTGATCCTCGTGCGTGTGGGTCAGGAAAACATAGCGCACCGCCAGGCCCTCGGCGTGCACCAGATCGAGCATGCTCTGGCTGCTGGCGCCGGTGTCGAAGGCGGCGGCCACTTTCTCGCGCGGATCCCAGATGAGGTAGCTGTTCACCGTCATGTCCTCGTAGGTGGTATTGAACGCCGCGAAGCCGCGCGGGAAGACCGGCTGCTCCGGATACCAGGTCTTGTGCGCGAGCGCTTCGAGCGCATCGGGCGACAGGCGCAGGTGACGCGCGAGCCGGCGGATGACGGCATCGTTGGGCTTCCCGGCCTTGGCGTCGGCGAGATCCGGTCCGGAAACGCCGGCGCGTTTCGCCAGATCCTCGTCGGAAATCTTGAGGCCACGCTGGGCCTTGTTGATGACATCGTTGAAATTATCTTCTAGCGGAATCCGGGCCATGTGGGAAATAGAAGCGGCCGCCCCGGGCTGGGCAAGCCGGATGGCGTGCCGTTTGCCGGCGAGGGAGAGGATGTCCTGATTGCACCCGCCTTGGAAGGCACTGCAGAACCTTCACACCGTTTCGGCCATTCTTACCTTGGAACGCCCCGGCGTCGAGGGAACTCATCCGCCGGCCCCGCGACCGTCAAAAGTGACCGCAGCGGGCTCATTTCAGGCGCTTAAGGCACCTCGTAGATTTCCACAAGCGCGAGCCCGGTCGCCGCGGCGCCGGGCGTCACGGTCGCCGTGTAGCTGCCGGGCGGCAACGTCATCAGCAACGCCGCATCTTTCGAGGTCGGCGGAAGCGAGAACGCGCCCACCTGCGTGAAAGACGCGGACAGCGCGACAGTGCCGGCCCAGTCGTCGTTGGTCGCAATCGACTTGGAGGATCCGTCGAACAATTCGAGCCGCGGATCGACGACGGTGCCCGTGAGGCCGAATGCGGCCAGGCCCGGTCCCACCGCGCGAATCAGCACGGTCTTCGTCGTCGAACCGCCAATCACGAAACCTGCCGTCAGCGAGCCGCCGATGTTCTTCAACACCGAAACGTTGATCAGCCGCGGCGTCGTGAGGCGGAAATTGTCGCGCGCGGTCGCATCGTAGATCTCGGCGATCACGGTGCCGGTGCCATTGCCGGCGGCGGAGACTTTCACGGAATTGTCGCGCGTGGAGATGTCGGCCAGCGCCGCGGCGTCGTTCGACGTCCCGTTCACGTAAGGGAAGGCCCCGACCGCCGACATCGCGCTCGTGAGCGCCGCGGTGCCACCCCAATTGTCGTTTTCACCCGTCTTGGTCGCGCCGGCAAAGAGTTCGAGCTTCGGATCGTCGACCGTGGCGGGTACGCCGAGCGCGCCGAGCGAGGGGCCGGCCGCGCGGATGACCAGCGGCTTCAGTCCGGTCGTGTCCGCGCCTCCGACCACATAGCCGAGTGTAAACGAGTCGCCGCTGGCCAGCACCGAGGTCAGGATCGACAGATTGATCAAGCGGCCTGAGATCGAGATGCCGGCAAAGGTAACCACGGCCGAACTGCTGGTCACCGTGCCCTGTGGTCCGGTCACGACGACACTGTACACGCCCGCGATGCCCGCATTGGGATTCGAGAATAAGTAGGTCGAGGAGGTCGCGCCGGCGATCGCCGTGCCGTCCTTGCGCCATTGATAGGTCAATGGGCCCTGTCCGGTGGCGCTGACATTGAGAATCGTGGAATCGCCCGCGTTGAGGTTTTGCGTGCGAGGACTGACAGTGACGGCCAGCGGGTCGACCACGGCGCGGCCCGTGCGCCGCACGTTTTGCTTGTACTGCGGCCAAGGTCCCCCGGCGGAGGACGCGCCGATGTTGAACGCGTACATTTTCGCGTCGCGGCTGCCGACGTAGAGTGTGGTGCCGAAGATCGCCGGGCTCGAACGAATTGGCAGCGCCGTGTCCCACGTGCGTTTCAGCGCGCCGCCCGACGTGATGGCGTAGAGCTTTCCGTCGTAGGAGCCGATGTAGATCACGCCCGTGCTGTCCACGGCTGGAGTGCAGGCGAGGATGAATGAGCCCGTCGCATACGTCCAGCGCGCCGCGCCCGTCGCCGTATCCACAGCGTGCAGGCGCCGATCGCCGCCGCCCATGTAAACCGAGGTGCCATCGGCGCTGAGGCTTGGTGAACCGCTGGACGCGGCCGTCATGCCGGCATAGCTCCAGCGCTGCGTGCCGTCCGGCGCAATCGAGATCAGTTTCGGCGTGGTGTAGGTGGCGTAATAGATATTGCCGGCCGCATCGAGCGCCGGAGTGCTGTACGAGTCGCTGCCGGCGTTGAAACGCCATTTGAGCGCGCCCTCGGGCGTGATCGCGTACAGGCCCTGATCATCGGAACCCTGGTAGATCGTGCCATCCGGCGCGACCACCGCGCTGGCGAAGGTCGCACGCGCATTGACGTTGAAGCGCCATTTTGTCGTGCCGTCCGCCGGATTGAGGGCGTAGAGGAAACCGTCGTCGGCATGAATATAGATCGTCCCGTCGGCCGCGAGCGCGGGCCTGGTCGCGACGCCGTTGTTGGTGCCGAGATCGCGCGTCCACTTGACCGTGCCTTGCGGGGTGAGCGCGACGACCTTGCCGTCGAACGAGCCCTGATAAATCGTGCCGTCGCCGGCGATCGCGACCGAGCCGATGTCGAGGCCGCCCCCGGCGGTGTAGCTCCATTTCATCGTGCCGTCGGGCGCCAGCGCATAGAGGCGGCGATCCGGTGAGACGGAGCCGAAGTAGATCGTGCCGTCGGGGGCGATGGCGGGCGAGGTCGTGATGTCTGCATTGGTGCTGAACTGCCACAGCGAATCCGTGACGGTGGTGATCACCTGGCCCCGGATCGTCGGAACCTTGGTGTCGACCTGGAAATAGTAGGTCGTGCCGGCCGTGGCATCGAGGGTGCAGCGGCTGTCGGCGTTGTCGACGCCGGTGCCGGCATTGGTGTCGTCGCTCGAGGTGACCAGGGTGAGCTGGTTCACGGCCGTGCCGGTGTAGACGGCGAGCAGCGTGTCGAAATCGAACGAGAACGTGGAGATCTGGAAACGTGTGCTGCGTGGCGCCGTCCATTTGTACCAGAGCGAGGCGCCGCCGGCGAAGCTGAGGATGCGGGGCTCGCCCGACTCGAGGCTGGCGCTGCTGTTTCGGCCGACGGCCTGGATGCTCTCGCCATTCAGCGTGATGGCACCGGCAAAGTCGTCGTTGGGCGGAGCGAGCGCGACATTTAGCTGCGCATAGCCGTCGGCGCCATTTTTGCCGCACAGCGCGATGTAGTAGGAAGTCTGGACGGTCGCGTTGAACGTCAGCCGGCTCGTGCGGTTGCTGCCGTTGTCATCGTTGGAGGCGACGGGCGCCAGCGTCGCGAGGCTGCTCCCGGTGTACACGGCGAGCGTCGTGTCGAAATCGCTGCCCGAGGTGTCGAGTACCATGGTGCCCGACGCCGGCGCGACCCACTGCCACCAGAGCGTTGTGGTCGAGGTGACGCCGGAGGAGTGCGTCGGCTCGCCAGCTTCGATCGTGGCGCCACGGTTGTTCCCGCGGAGCGCGAGCGTGCTGCCGGTGACGAGGTATCGGGTGGCAAAGTCATCGTTGGCCGGACGGTTGTTGGTCGTGAGCAGCGCACCGTAAAGATGGGCGCGACCGTTGGTCGAGGCGCGCCCGGCTAGCGCGAGTATGACCTGGGAACTGCGGAGGAGGCGGTTGATCAACTGGCGGTAGGTGTCGTTCGGAAACCGTGCCTTGAGGAGCGCGAGAATACCCGTGACGTGGGGGGCCGCCATGGAGGTGCCGCTTCTCGTCACCGTACCCGTCGTGCTGGCCCAGTCGGTCGAGAGAATCGTGGTCCCCGGCGCGAAGAGATCGATCGCTGCGCCGAAGTTGGAGGTGGAGCTTGCAGCGTCGCTCGGGCCCGAGTTGCCGACGGTCACGATGTTGTCGAGGAGGTAGCTCGAAGGGTAGTGGGGCGAGATGTCGGCGTTTTCGCCCGTGTTGCCCGCGGAACAGACGACGATCACGCCAGCGTCGCGGGCGGCTTTGAGCGAACGGTAGAACGTCTGGGAAAATGACGTGCCGCCGAAGCTGCAATTGATGACGTGCGCGCCCTTGGCGACCGCGTAATCGACCAGCGCCGCGCTGTCGCTGGCGGAGGAAGCCCCACCGGCGCCCGCGTTCTTGAGCGGCATGAGCTGCACTTTCCAAGCCACGCCGGCGGTCGCGATGGAGTTATTGCCGGCCGCCCCGACAATGCCGGCCGTGTGGGTGCCGTGGCCCGTTTCGTCGGCGATATTGCCGGAGCGGACGCCGCGGAGGATGCTGGCGCCGTTGACGTCGCCGAACGTGGGGGAGGGGTTGCGCCAGAGATTGGGGGCTATGTCCTGGTGATCGGCGCGGACACCGCCATCGATCATTGCGACGACGACGTTGGGCGCCTCGCGGACAATGTCCCACGCGCGCACGGCATCGATGTCGGCGAACTGCGTGCCGCCGGCGATCTGGCCGGTGTTGTTCAGGGCCCACTGCGAGCTGAAGTTGGGATCGTTGGGCGTGGCATCCGGATACATGATGACATCGCGCTCGACGTACTCATAGCGCCCCGTGGCCTGCAGGCGTGCGATGGTGGCGTCGATCGAGTCCCCCTCGGCGATTTCGATGACGCGCACCTCACCAAGCCGGGGAAAACTCTCGCGCACGCGAACGCCCTCGCGGGCTTCGGCGGACGAGGCCGAGGCAATCTGGTCGGTGTGCGGCTTCGCCAGGATCACGCGATCGCTGTAGCCTTGGGTGAGCTCCTTCCGGGTAAAGGCATCGTCACGGTGGCTGGAGGCAGCCCCCACGCGCACAGCGAGCAGGAGAAGCGTAATGAGAGCGAAGCAGGATTTCGGCATCATAGGCTGGAAAAGGATAATCCAAGAGCCGGCGGGCGGATGGCCAACCAGAAAAACTACCGGAATTCCGGTAGTTTTTGCTGTTGGCGTGAAGCCGGTGCATCGAAAAGCCACCCACGACGGCGCCCGCCGCTCTCGAAAGCATCGTGTCACGAGCCCTCCCGGCGCTTCGTACACTTCCAGCAAGAGGCGCCGTTTCAGGACATCATATCCGGTGAGTTACCGGCACGGCCGAACACGGCGGGCCTCAGCTTTCACCTTTTTCGGAAGAGTGCGGTCAAAGCGTGCGACGTAGGTGAGAGGCGAAGCCGTGTTCAGACCGTTCTGAGGTGTTCAGACCGTTCAGCCAGCGCGGCCCGAGTTCCGGATGTTAACGCACAGTTCGCGCCGCTTAAAACTTCAAACTCACCTTCGTGTAGTAAGTCACGCCGTTCAAGCCCAGCGGCGACGCATTCAGGAGGTAGGGCCCGCTGCCGCCGTTGTCGTTGCCATTGAAGGCGACGCCGTTGACTGCCCGCGAAGCGATGGTCCTCTCCGGGCGCTCATCGAAGATGTTCGTTGCGCCGAAAGAAACGGAGCACTGTTTCGAAATACGGTACGAGACATCGAGGTCGGTGCCCCAACGCGCGCCGTAACGCTGCACGAGCTGGCTGTTCGCGCCGGGCGGCACGGTGGGCAGCGTGTAGGTGGTGAAGCCCGGCGAAAGACCGGCGATATTTGCCGGGGACAGGTTCGCGAAATGCACGTAATCGTAGGTGCCAAAGCGCGACGTCCGCGCGAGGAACGACCATTTATCCAAATCGTACGCGAGGGAGAAATTGAGGACGTCGCGCGGCTGGCCTCTCACCAGGCGGACCTTCTCCGTCTCATCGAACAGCGGCGTGGTGATGCCGAGCGCGGCGAGCTGAGGGGGCGTCGCCCGGGTTTTGGTGACTTCGGTGTGATTGATGTTGAGGCCACCGGTAAACGTGACGCGACTGCCCGGACGCAGGCGCAGGACATAACGGGCATTCGCGTCGAGGCCGCGCGTGCGCGTGTCCACCGCATTGGTAAAGTACCGTCCGGCCGAGGTGCCGAACAATCCCCGGCTTTCGAGGAAGGTGGTGATGGCCGTGCCGGTGAAATTCGAGGAGAGGCCGATGCGGTCCTTGATCTCGATTTGGTAGAAATCGACGCTGCTGGTGAAGGCATCGAGCGGCTGCCAGGTCACACCCACGCTTTTATTGATCGACGTCTCCGGTTTGAGATTCGAGGCGCCGAGCGCGCGTGCGACCGGATCCGTGACGGGGAACGTTTTGTTTTCAAACGGCACGCCGCTGATGAAGTTGGTGGAAGTGGAGCTGAACCACTGCTGCGCGAGGTGGGGCGCGTGGAAGCCCGAGCTGAGCGAGCCGCGGACCGCGAACGGCTTCACGATTTCGAAACGCGTGGCGATTTTGCCCGTCGTTTTGCTGCCGAAATCGGTGTAGTCTTCAAAGCGGCCGGCGACTGAGACGAGCCACTGCTCCGTCAACTGATTTTCAACGTCAACATAGACGGCCTTGGTTTCCCGTGAAGGCGTGCCCGCATCGCCCGGGCGGAAACCCGGAAACCCCTGCGCCCCGAGCGCGGCCGGCCCGCCCGCATTCGGTCCATCGAGGATCCGCACGCCACCGTTGCGGTAGGAATCCGGCGCGCCGGCAGAAATGCGGTATTCGTCCCACCGGAATTCCGCGCCGGCCGCAACCTTCAGGGGATTTCGCAGGCCGGTATTGAATTGGTTGGTGACATCGAGGTTGGTGGTCGATTCACGGAACCGCAGGCTGCCCGCATAAAAGCTGCGCGGGCTGGCTGCGCCGAGGGAGGTGTTCTGCGATTCCGCGACATTGTAGCGCAGCCTGTTGCCGCCGAAAACCGTGCTGAGATCCCAATTCAAGTCGCCGGCCTTGCCCTTGACTCCGCCGCCGGCCGAAAGGTCGTACACCGCAGTCTGGATCACGGGAAGAAAACCGTTGGGCCAGAGCGCACGGATGGTGCGATCGTCGCCTGCGCGACGCCACGTGGCCGCACTTTCGACGTGCTTGCGCGTCAACCCGCCAAAGCCGTACGCCGTGAGTCCGTTGCCCAGTGGCAGGTCGGCGTTGATGAACAGCCCTCGCTCCTTCGAGCGCGGATCGCCGAACCGCTGGCCCAACCGGTTCACGGTCGCCTCGCGCGGATCGAGCGTTCCGGCCGCCGGAGTGAGCCCGATGCCGGAGCCGAAGTTGCCCGAGAAACTGACCGGCGCTCCCGTGGGCCCAATGCCGAAATACTGCTGGCGTGCGTCCACCCCGACACGGTTGGTATGGCTGTGGTTGCGGTCGTAGACGGTGACGAACAAGGTGCCCTTGTCGGCGAACCGTGTCCCGGCATACGCGGAGAGCTTAAAGTCGCGGCCGTCACCTTCGCCGGTCACGCCATACGAGGCGTCGAGCCCCCAGCCTTGGGTCCGGGCCAGCAGAATGTTGATGACGCCGCCGATCGCATCGGAGCCGTATTGAGCCGAGGCACCATCACGGAGCACCTCGACGCGACCAATCGCCGATGAAGGAATCGCATTGAAATCGACGGAGACGGCGCCGCGGCCGACGGAGCCGTTGACATTGACGAGCGCGCTGGTGTGGCGGCGCTTGCCGTTCACGAGCACGAGCGTCTGGTCGGGCGCGAGCCCGCGCAGCGTGGCGGGACGAATGTGATCGGTGCCATCGGTCAACGACGGGCGGGGAAAATTAAACGACGGCACGAGCGCCTGCAGCATCTGCGAAGTCTCGGTGTAACCGCCATGCTGCAGCTCGGCCTGGGTCACGACGTCGATCGGCACTGGCGAGGCGGTGACGGTGCGATCGTTGAACCGGGTGCCGGTGGAGACGAAGGCCTCGAGCTTGATCGGATCCTCCTTGGCGGCGGAGCTTGCTGCGGGAGTCGGGGTGGTTTGCCCCGAGAGGGAGACGGAAAGAATGAGGGCGACCGCGGCGGCGGTAACGGGCGCGAATCGACGTGAGTGGATAAGGTGCATGGTAGGATTGCTAGGGAGGCGAGGATTTCGCAATCGAGCCCGGCACACAAGAGGCATTCCGACCGCTGGCGGCGGGCGCCTGGCGCGGGCCGGCGTTACTCGCCGGAAATCTTGAGGCCACGCGGGGCCTTGTTCCTGACATCGTTGAAATTATCTTCGAGCGGAATTTGGCTTTCGCGGGTACCGGCCCGCTCCAAGATGGAAACGATGCCAAAGAAAGGCCTCTTGAACCCGCACGTGCTGTCGTTGTTCGCCCGCGTGCGGCATACCAACGCGCTGGTGATACCGGATCGTGGGTTTCCCTCGTGGCCCATGATCGAGACGGTGGATCTTTCGCTGGTCGATGGCGTGCCGACGGTGTTGCAGGTGCTGGCCGCCCTGCGCCCGAATTTCGCGATCGACGCGGCGTTCATGGCGGCATCGCCTGAGTGAACTTCCGCTCCGAACGCCCGTTGTCATCCATTGGATGACAATCGCGCCGAGATTGCGGGAGTGAGTCGGGACGTCGGGTCGATGACGGGCGCAGCCACGGGGCCGGGGGTGAGGGGTTTCGCGATTTCCCGTTGCCAGCGGTCGCTTCGCGCCGCTTTCCTCTTTGTTCTCATGAGCACTTCCTCCGATTACCTGGCGTCTCTCTATTCACTCACTGGCAAGGTGGCGGTTGTCATCGGTGGCACCGGCGAGCTTTGCGGGGCGATGGCCGAGGGCATGGCGGGGGCGGGCGCCGAGGTGGTGCTGGTCGGCCGCAACGAGGAAAAGGCGAAGCCGCGGCTCGAGCGAATCAAGGTCGCCGGCGGCAAGGGCTGCTTTTTATCCGCGGAAGCGAGCGAGAAGGCCGCGTTGGAGCAGTTGCTGGCGACTGTCCTGCAGCGCTCGGGCCGGGTCGACATCGTGGTGAATGGCGCAGGGGTGAATTCCGCCACGCCATTCCTCGACATCCCGGAGGATGAGTTCGATCGCATCGTGAAAATCAACCTGAAGGGCGTGTTTCTCGGCTGCCAGATTTTCGGCAAATACCTGGTCGAACGCGGCGAGGGCGGCTCGATCATCAATCTCGGATCGATGTCGGGCATCGTGCCGCTGTCCCGCGTGTTCACGTATTCCTTGACCAAGGCGGCCGTGCATAACCTTTCGAAAAACCTGGCGCGGGAATGGGCCCCGAAACGCGTGCGGGTCAACACGCTCGTTCCCGGTTTTTTCCCGGCGGAACAGAACAAAAAGATTCTTTCGCCCGAGCGAGTGGCGAGCATCATGGGGCACACGCCGATGAAGCGCTTCGGCGAGGCGCGGGAACTGGTCGGCGCGACCCTGCTCTTGGCGAGCGAAGGCGCCGGCGGCTTTATCACCGGATCGGAAATCGTGGTCGATGGCGGCTACCATGCGATGACGATTTGATGGCGCGCGAAGGGGGCATCCGGTGGAGGCAGGAAGCCAGGAACCGAGGAACGGTGATTCGTGGGCGCTCCTTATCTGTCGTGGGTGTTGATATACCACTTGCTATAACGAGACCCCGGGAGCACCGTGCACCTCCCATGGCTACAAATAAATACAAGGCATTAGCGGCGGCTAGGGCGAAGCTGGCCCGCCTCGAACAATCAATCGCGAGCGACCTGGCAGGGTTGCCGTCCAAATACGGTTTTGAATCTGCCGCGGAGTTTGCCAGCGCGGTGACCGCCGCGGCTGGTGGCCGCGGTACGCGCGGCCGGCGTGGCCGTCCGGCCAAGGCAGCCGCCGCCAAGGGCGCCCCAGGCCGCAAGCGGCGCAAGCGTTCTGTTATCACCGAGGCAATGCGCGCGGAAGTGAAGAAGCTCGTGGGCGCGGGCAAGACGGGCGCCGAGATCGCGCGCTCCGTGGGCATTTCGCTCCCGAGCGTGCAGAACATCAAGAAGGCCCTGGGCCTGGTCAAAAAGCGCTAAACGCCTCTACGTCCCAGCCGGCCCGCGGGCCAGCTGACCTCATTGGCCTCCGCTGCTTCGCGGGGGCTTTTGTTTTTTGCGCGGATCAATACCGCTGCATCCCGGGCTCGATCTCCTCCGCCCAAGCGTCGATGCCGCCGGCAATATTGCTCACCGCGGTGAAGCCCTGGGAGCGCAGGTACTCGGTCACGCGTCGGCTGCGTCCGCCCGCATGGCACATGATGAGGAGATGCTTGTCCTTCGGCAGCGCCGGCACTTCCACCGGGATTTGGCCCATCGGAATGTGGGTGGCGCCCGCGACGCGACAGATTTCCAGCTCGTAGGGCTCGCGCACGTCGATGAGCACCGTGCCGTCGGGGGTGGCATCGCGCAACTGCTTCGCGGCAACGACGGAAATCTCCAAGGGGTGATCGGTTTCGGACATGAGAGGGGCGGCCGGCAGCTCGCACGGCGTGGCGGCGTAGGCGGCAGGATTGAGGGTGCGAAGGGTGGGTTTCTCGCCGCACAGCGTGCAGTGCCGCTGGCGCGGCAGGGCGAGCGTCTGAAATTCCGCCCGCAGGGCGTGGTGCAGGAGCAGGCGACCGCGCAGCGGTTCGCCCACGCCGGTGACGAGCTTGATGGCCTCGAGCGCCTGCAGGCTGCCGATCACCCCGCAGAGCGCGCCGA
Organism: Opitutaceae bacterium; assembly: GCA_046594805.1. GTDB lineage: Bacteria > Verrucomicrobiota > Verrucomicrobiia > Opitutales > Opitutaceae > ER46. The sequence continues at coordinate 13,865 of JBKJRG010000288.1, forward strand.
GCACCCCGGCTTCGCCACAGCCGGGCACGACGCCTGCGGGGGGCGGCGCGGGAAAAAGGCAGCGGTAGCAAGGACCGCCGCGCGCGGGATCGAAGACCGCCACCTGGCCCTCGAATTTATAAACGCTGCCGTAGACGAGCGGACGGCGCGACAGGCAGGCAGCATCGTTGTTGAGGTATCGCGCCGAAAAATTATCGGTGCCGTCCACGATCACGTCGTAGCCGGCGAACAACTCGAGCGCATTGGAGGCGGTCACGCCCGCGGGATGCTCCGCCACGCGCACGTGCGGATTGGTGGTGCGCAGCCGCCGCGCGGCGGAGGAAACTTTCGGCGTTCCGACCGCGCCATCGTCGTGCAACAGCTGGCGGTGGAGGTTATGGATTTCCACCCGGTCGAAGTCGGCGATGCCCAGCGTGCCAACGCCCGCGGCCGCGAGGTACAGCGCCGCCGGGCTGCCCAGGCCGCCGGCGCCGATGACTAGGATGCGGGCGGCCGCCAGCCTGCGCTGGCCCTCCACCCCGAGTTCGTCGAGGAGGATGTGCCGGCTATAACGGGCCAGTTCGGCCGGCGAGAGAGTGGGCAGCGCATCGGCCATCGGCGCGAAAAAGAGCCGGAACGCCGGGAGTCGCAATTGAAATTGCGCCAGGGGAAGGCTGCGCCCGAAATGGCCGCGTGCGTTACCTCGGGATTGACTACGGCGCCCGCCGGATCGGGCTGAGCTATGGCGATGAGCTCGGCGTGGCCACGCCGCTCCCGGCGCTGACGGAGGCGGACGAGGCCAGGCGCTGGGCCGGGTTGAAGCTCGCCATTGCCGAACGGCGTGCGACCGAACTGGTGCTCGGGTATCCGTTGAACATGGATGGAACCGCCGGCTTCAAGGCGAAGGAAGTCGACGCCTTTGCGGCGCGGCTAAAGCGCGAGTACGCGCTCCCGATTCACCTCGTGGACGAGCGGCTGACGAGTTACGAGGCGGAGTCGACCATCGCGAAGTCGAAGCGCCGGGAAGTCCGGGCGAGCGGGATCATCGACTCGCGGGCGGCCACGTTGATCCTGCAGGATTTCCT
>JBKJRG010000365.1:0-9522 GCA_046594805.1 Opitutaceae bacterium
GGCAAACTCGCCTCCCCCAAGCTGGCGACGAATCCGGTGCATGGCCTCGAGCCCGGGAACCAGTTCGGCAAACTCCACCAGCCGCGGCGCGTATTCGATCGCCGCTGACAGATCCGCCGGAAGATGACGCCCGCGCAATTCGTCCACGCCAGCCAGCCAGGAGCCCACCGAGAACTCCCCGGGAAATTGAGCACGCAGGTACGCAAAAAAATCCGGACAACGCGCCAGCTCCTCAATGGTCGAAAAAGATGAATCCCGCGCCAGGGCCGCGAGGCATTCCAGCAACTTGAAAAGCGCCTCATGGCGCAGGAGACGGCCTTCGGGAATGAACGCGTCCCGCCCGGTCCGTCTGAGTTCACTTTCCAGCAAAGGGACCAGCTCCGGATCAGCGACTCCGACGGCGAGCGCACCCCCGGACGCCAGGTACTGCCCGGCCAGCCCCGCGACCCGCGTCGCCTGTGCCGCCGTATCCGCGCAAAGGTGCACCCGTTGGCCAAAGTTCTCCACCGCCAGCACGCGCTGCTCCCACGCGGCGGGTCGCGGACGGCCCCACTCGTCAAAGGCGTCCGCCTCGCTTTCGGGTGCAAAGACCACCACCTCGATGGGCCGCGAGCATGCAAACGCGACCAGCCGTGCGAGCGCCAGCGGTTGCGGATCGGGCACCGCGAGCAGCACCAGGCGCTCGAACGCGGGCGGCGCCGTGGACGGACAAAAAGCCTCTGCGATCCGCGCCGCCTGGGGCTCCCGCCGTGAAATGTCGGCCAGCCGCGCCGCGTGCAACGTATCCAAAACCGCCAGCTGGCGCCAGCGAGTGGCCTCGACAAACTCCGGGCCCACCTTGCCCGGCACGTCCACCAACCGCAGGCCTGCTTCGGCCAGCGTCAGCTGCAGGCGGGAGAATGCATGGCCGAGCTGGAGGGCCCAGGCGAAATCGCGCGCGGCCGGATCAATCGGAAAAACGGCGCGATAATCCTCCAGGTCGATGGTGCGCAGCACCTCGGTCCACGCCAGCAACGCCTCCAGTCGCGAGGCCACCGTCGGCCCAAGTTCATGCGAGACCAACCCCTCCGGCGTCAGGACCCGGGGAGCAAACACCGCCTGCCCGTGGACCTCGGCGCGCTCCGCCAGTGCCGCGCGTAAACGCCGGCCCGACTGGCTCGTCGGCACGATCACCAGCACCTGCGAAAGATCCCATGCGCCGTCACCGGTCCAGCCGGTGGCCAGCCAGTCGACGGCCTGCGGCAGGAGCGGCCGATGCCACGGCAGAAAGTGGCGGCGGATGTTCGCAGGCGAAGTCGACATGTGCGCCGAAGATGAAAGCGCGGCGGACCCTCCCGCAAGGAGAACGGCGTAGTCGTTCCCCGCCGGGCCAGTCGCCTAAAAACAAAAACCCCGCCACTCGGTTGAGCGCGGGGAAGGGAAACGAGCGCGAGGCGGCGCCGAGGCCTTTTACTTGGCCAGGACGTGCTTCGCGACGTGCGATTTTGCCCGCGCGGCGGCATTCCGATGCACGACACCGGACTTGGTCGCCTTGTCCATGGCTGACGCGTAGGCTGCCCCCGCGGTCTTGGCGGCGGCGGCATCCTTGGACTTCACGGCGGCTTCAAAGCGCTTGTGGAGAGACTTAAGGCGGGTTTTCACGCCTTGATTGCGGTCGTGCAGGCGCTCGGATTTACGGGCGGCTTTGATGGCAGATTTCGTGTTGGCCATGATGGTCGGAAAGTTCGGAGCCGGTCAGAAACTCAAACGCACCGGGGAGAGTCAAGGGTTTTGTCCGCGCGGTGGTGTCCTAATTTGAATCCATTCTTGTCCGTCGCCGGAAGTGGCACACACCCGGCAGCATGACCAAAACGCTAGGCGAAAGATTCCGAGCATGGCGCGATGCGCCCAGGCAAACGAAGGCCGCAACGGTCGAGGCAGAGAAGCCAAAGCACCGGATCACGATGGGGTGGCCGAACATCATTCCCGACACGAAGCGTGCGCCAGGTTGGATGAAAGAGCCGGACGCGCCGCGGCTCCTGACTCCGCACCCCAAGCGCAATGGTGGCGTCTCGGCCATCACCAAGATTGCAGCGCAGGCACCGAAGAAACTCGTCAGGACTTATCGGAACGCGGAGACGCTACTTGCCGAGCGTGCGCGGCGATAGCGGCTTTGACGGCCAGCTCTGGCGTTACCACGGGCGGAATGCCGAGAACGGCGGTCACATCCCATCCCTTATCGTCGCCGCGACGGACGCCCCAAGCGAAGCATTGCTTGGCCTTGGCGTGCCCGGCCACGTCGAACACCTCAACGTCACCCTGCCACGCTACTTCACCCCGGAAAACCTCTTTAACGGGCACCGTGGCGACATGCTGCACGCCATCGCAGCCGTGAGCGGCCGTGATGCCCTTGCGTAGCTCGGAAAGGTAGTCGCTCACGGGGAGGTGAGAGCAACCAAGTCCTCGACTTTCCACAAGCGGGAAGAGACGCCGAGCGCCATCGCTGGCGTGCAACGGATGGTGGTGTGCGTCTTGACGAAGTTGTAGTACGCGAAGTGCAACGCAGTCGCAGCTTTGAAGTTTTCGAGCTTCTTACTGAATCCCAAAGTCAGCCGCGCGAGCCGCTTCATATGCGTGCGCATCGTGAGATTCTGGCGCTCAACGTAGCTCGTACACGCCCGGAACTTTTCACCCGTTACGGTGGTGCGCTTCGCCGTGAGCATTTGGCCGGGGGAATACTTCCCGTCCGTGTCTGTCGTTTGGAAAGTTTTAACACATGAGCCGTAGTCCACTTCCCCGGCGAAAGCAGCCTCCACGGCCGGACCGTAAAGATTCAGGCCATCGCTGGAAAGTTGGATGCGCCCCTTCATGCGGGATTCCAAATCGGAAACAAACGCATTGCCCGTCGTGGCGTCACGTTTGCCAACCCGGAAAGTCGGAACGGCCTTGCTCTCTGGATCGATGGCAATCCACGTCCAGACGCTCCCCATGTCGGCGCTGTCCGCATCCGTCAGATTGCGATCCTTCTTCCCTACGAAACCCCAGATTTCATCCACTTCTATTTTCGCGCACGGGAGTTCACGCATCGTCTCGTCGAGCAGGTTGCGGCACGCGAGGCCAACACGGACACCAAGGCGCATAACCGTGTCTCGGTGAATCCCGGTAATGCGTTCGACCGCGCGGATGCTGGTGCCTTCGCAGAGCATCGAGATTGCGGCGGTCTTCTTTTCGAGGGGTAAAATGTTAGCCATGGAATTATCTTGAACTTGATAACGGTATGACCGTATTCAAAGGCATGGTCAACAGCAAAACGAAGGGAAAAAGAGCCAACAGATTCCATCACGGCGGACCACGCCCTGGCGCCGGTCGCCCACCCGGGCGAACGAAGAAAAAGGTGTGCGTGTCCATTGACACGAAGGTGCTAGCTACAGCCACGCGTCGTTGGGGGAATGCCCTGTCAAACTTGGTTGAAAAGCTTCTCGACCAATACGCCCACAATCCAATTAACTAACGAAACGGTCCATCATGCATCCCCGGATCAGAGTAACGCTCAACAAGGGAAGGAAAGGCGTGCCGCTTGAAAAACTCGCCGCCATCGCAGAAGAAACTGCAAAGTTTCTCACTGACCTTGGCGAGGACCTCGGCACCTCTGGTGAAAATGGCTGGGTCGCCGACAATTTCGCGAACGGTTCCGTTGTGTTTGATCTCGAAGACCCCACCATCCCCGAGCAAGAGAGTGATAGGTGGCGCCGAGGACTTCGCGCGGTGATGGCGAATGATTTTGGGGACGCCGAAATAAACCTCTTAATCACGCGCACCACCCGACAGCAATACGCCGCGATTGGGCGTGTCATCGACGCGGACGAAGTGGTTGAGTTTGGGGTTTATCGCAATGGCACGAGCGCCGGAATCGAGTCCTATGTCCTCGTCCGTCAGCCTGAAGAACCGGCTGACATAGGCCCAATAAACTACACCTACTTTGGGGAAATTCAGGGGGTGGTTCATGCGCTGTTTAAGGAGGCTAAGAACCCGCGCCTTTCGATTCGCGAGCTTGCAACGCGCGAACTAGTTGACTGTTACTTTTCCACCAGCCTTTACGCCGACGCCGTCGAAGTGCTTAGAGACCCCGACGCGATTGTGTTCGTCGAAGGAGACGTGACAGAGAGCGCGGAATCGGGCCGCGTAGTGAAGATTGAGGTCAAACATTTCAAGGTAGCTCCGCGTTTCGATCTCGCCGAGTTCGAAAATATGATTGGTAAATTTCCGGGCGCCCTCACCGGCGGTCGGCCCACTAGCCAAGTGATGGACGACTTCCGCGATTGATGAGGCCCAAAATCTACATCGAAGCATGTCCGCTCATCGACATGGCGGAACATACCGTAGGGCCGGATAAAAACGGAGAGAAGCGGAACGTATGGTTTTGCAACCAAGCGTTGCGCGCGGGCCGAGACGAAGCCTGCGACATCTACACTTCGCTCTTAAGTATCGCCGAATGCACCTCCGTCGCCGCCGAGCTTCCAAACCCTCCGGACGAGGTGAAGCGGTTCTATGAAATGCTTCTGATCTCCGGCAAAAGCGGCATCAAGTTAATCTCCATCACTCACACGATTGCCCTTAAAGCGAGGGACATTCGATGGGGCCTCGGTGTAAATCTTAAGGGGGCGGATTCCATCCACGTCGCGTCGGCGATGGCGCAACAATGCGACGAGATATGGACGCGGGACGGGAGAATTTGGACAAAGAGAGAGCAGATCGAAGCCTTGGGCCTTAAGGTGGTTCAGCCGTCGCAAACCAAGGTGCTTCCCGACAAGTATCGGCAGGATGAGATGACTCTGATGCCGAATCCTACAATTTAGGGTGAGTGGCCAACCCTCCAGACTCGGACTCTACAAGGTTCTAATCGCGAAAATGGACGCCGCGATTAAGGAGGAGTTCTATCTTGAAGCTTCGTGGCTTGCTTACGCCATCTTGGAGGACCGACTTGTCACCCTCCTTAAGAGCACCGGTGGTGCGGATAATAAAAAGGGGAAGCCTATAATAAAAATTTCACAAAAGCTCGAAGTGCTAGAAGCCCGAAGGAAACATGACCGCTTGTTTGGGGCCTATTTTCCAGCGGACTGGGCAGGCCGAGTCGTGAAATGGAAAGACGCAAGAAACCAGCTTATCCATGCCATGGCGAATGGAACCCTAACAGCCCAAGATCTAGAGACACAATCTGAGGCACTGGCGAACGCGGGTTCTCCACTCGTCTATGAAACATGTCGGCAGACGCGCCAGTTGACACGTAATCGTCATCAAGTCGCAGTCCCTCCGCATCCGTTCACCTGTTGAGTGCCAAATTAGGACACCACCGTCCGCGCGCTGGTGTCCTAATTTCAAATTAGGACACTACCCGTCGCCGACGCCCGGCTTCCGGCCGGCTCAGTGCGCTTGCTGCAGATGCTGCCGCAGCAAATCCTTCCCGTAGTCGTTGCCGTTGGGAGTGCGCACCACCACGTGGATGTGCTCGCGGTTCGGCAACTGGGGATTGGCCGCCAGGTGGCGCAGATTCGCCGGTCGCTGGTGATCGAATTCGATCAGCAGCACGGGGCTGTGGATTCGGAAATAGAATACGCTCTGGTCGTCGGAACCACCGACCCAGGCGAAATGAGTGTGGTCGAGGTGAGCGCGCACTTCGCTCATTTTCACCTTGGCGTGACCATCGTCCATATTGCCGACAAACAGGCCGATCAGGGCAAGCAGCCCGGTCTTTTGCGCGGGATTGAGCCTGCTCGCATTCAGCCCGGCATAGTCGACCACCACGTTGTCCTTGAAGCCCTCCGCCTGGTTGTCGTTTCCGGTTTTCGCTTCGGACGTGATCGCCATTTTGCGCTGCGCGTCGTCCAAAGACCGAAGAAACGCGAGGCCGCGGTTCTGCTCTTCCTGCAGGATGGCCACGCCCTTGTATTTTCCCGCGGCCGCAATCACCGGTTCCGAACCGACAAACACCGGGGACATGACGACCTGGTCGCCCAAAACGAAATAATTGATGATCAGGTGATGTCCATCGATCTGCCAGCCCCACGGCTTCGTCGCCGAGGGTTCGCCCATCACCGTGATCCAATAGAGCCATTCCCCATACTCGGTGAAGTTGTCCTTGTTCAATTCACCGAGCGTGTGGTTCAGCTTCATGATGTCCTGCGAGAGCCTCAGACCCTTCGCGCTCAGCGAGGCGCGGAGCAGGCCAAATGCGGCCGCGCGCTGCGCCTCGGACATTTCCTGGAAGCTGACCCCCTGCCGCACGTAGCGGTGGACGTTCATCCATTTGCGCCACTCGATATCGTCGACCGGAAACATGGTCTGGGCGCGGAGCTCGGGCGAAAGCGCGGCGAGAAAACCGGCCGCCGCCTTCTGCACCGGTTCGGTCGACACGCCCGTCGACCGGATCGAAAACAGCCCGGGCTCGACCTTGCCGTCGCGGGTGATGCCGCGAAACGGCTCGGCCAGCGCCGCGGCTTCGCGTCCCGCCGGGTTTCCGCCCGGTGCGGCGCCAGCTTTCGGCGCCTGGGCAAAAACGGGGCCAGCCGACAACGCGGCCCCCGTGAACAAAGCAATCGTCGCGCGCATGGGGTGAAGCATGACGCACGGGTTATCCCATCCACTGTCACTTGTCACTCGCCACTTGTCAGTGGGAGCGCCGCTCCGGGCGCCGCGGAAAACATTTAGCTTTGGGGCCGGTAAGCCGGATTCTGTTCCGCACCTTGCGATGCTTCGGTCGTCATTTCTCTCACGTTCACCTTGCGGCGGCCGTGGCCTGCCTGCCCGCTTGCGCGGGTGCAGCAGACTGCGGCATACCCGTGGCTGTTGGGCGGGCCACCCAGCCACCTATTTTGCCTTGCACCGGACGGGGTTTTTCATGCCGCCGACGTCGCCGTCGGCGCGGTGGTCTCTTACACCACCTTTTCACCCTTGCCCGGACCGAGCCCGCCTTGCGGCGGGTCGAACCGGGCGGTTTGTTTTCTGTGACACTTTCCGTCGCCGCGCCTTGACGCGCGACGCCCGCACTTGCCGTGAAGCTCGTGCGGCATCCTGCCCTGTGGTGTCCGGACTTTCCTCTCCGAACTTCTATCGGGCGCGGCGTTACCCGCGCCTTGGGATCAAAGAACTCGGAGCGACGACCAGGCCCCAAAGCTAAGCGGCCAGCCAACCGCATTCCGCCGGTGGTCGCAAGCTCTTCAATTGGTCGGTCACCGTCCCGCTCACGCCTCCCAAAAAACGATGCGGCCGCACGTCTCGCATACCGGCACCTGGTTGGGCGGATCCCAGTTTTTCGCCCGGGAACCGGATTCGACCTCGCTGGACACCTTGAGATGGCAGCCGCCGCATTTGGCTCCCCGCACCGGCACGACCGCGGGCATGTTGCGCACCGCGATGCGATCGTAGACCCGCAAGCGCGGCTCTCCCACCGGAGCGCGCGCCACCGCGACCTCCGCCTGCGCCACCTTCAATTCCGCCGCAAGGCTCGTCTCGCGTTCGCGGAGCGAGCGGATGCGCGACTCATGGCCTGAGATGTTCGCCTTCAGTTCCGCCTCCGCCGCGGCGAACTTCTTCTTCGCCTCGTCGATCCGATACATCACCTCGAGCTCCTTGCCTTCCAGTTCCCCTACCTGCGCCTGGAGCGTCTCAATCTGGTGGCCCATCGCCTGGTATTCCTCGTTCTTCCGGATCGAGAGCTGCTGGGTCTTGTACTGCCCCATCTTCGCCTCGGCCGAACCGATTTCCATCTCGAGCAGCTTCTTCTGCGTTTCCAAGCCCATGACTTCGGCTTTGGCCGACTCAATTGCGCCCTTTTCGGACGCAATCTTCTGCTCCTCCAGGGCAATTTCCCGGGGCACCACCTTGAGCTGCGCCTCCAGGGCCAGCCGCTTGCTGTCGCGGTCTTGGAGAATAAGGAGCGATTCGAGCGCCGCGTGAGCCATGCGCGGGCCACTGTGGAGTGGCGCCAGGCCCGGTCAAACGAAAGCTCCGCGATCCGAATTCCCCTTCCCGGAGCAGCTTAACGCTTCAGATTTTGGTGCGGATTTCGTCTCCCATTGGACAGTTGCCGGGCAAAACAGCGCCCCGCCATGGCCGGTTACCCGCAGGGAGGATACCGGCTGCGGGTCGCAAGCCTTTAATCGCGAAAGGACGGGGTTTTTTGGGCCCTTTTTTCCCAAAAAAACCCTCGCCACTGCCGGCGTTTCGCGAGAGTTTTTTCCTTTCATTTTCCCTCTTAATACTCGTCCGAAATCCTGTTCATGTCCGACTCTCCCGCCCCTCAAGACGCAGCGAAACAACAAGCCGGTGCCGATGCCTACGACGCTTCGAAACTCGGCAAACTCGAGGGGCTCGAAGCCGTCCGCAAGAAGCCGGGCATGTACATTGGCGGCACCGACGAGCGCGCCCTGCACCATTGCGTTTCCGAGGTGCTGGACAACTCCGTCGACGAGCATCTCGCCGGGTTCTGCACGCGGATTGAGGTCAACATCCACGTGGACGGCTCCATCAGCATCCGCGACAACGGCCGCGGCATCCCGGTCGACCTCCACCCGCAGTACAAGATTCCCGGCGTCGAAATGGTCCTGACCACGCTGCACTCTGGCGGCAAATACGGCCAGGGCGGCTACAAGTTTTCCGGGGGCACCCACGGCGTCGGCGCGAAGTGTGTGAATGCCGTTTCCGAATGGTTCGAGGTCGAGGTGTCGCGCGACGCCAAGGTCCACCACATGAAGTTCGAGCGCGGCAAGACGATCAAGAAGCTCGAGGTCATCGGCAAGGCGCGCGGGACCGGCACGCTGATCACTTTCAAGCCCGACCCGGAAATCTTCCGGGAGACGACGGTTTTCCAGGGCGGCCGGATCAGCCAGCGGCTGCGCGAGCTGGCCTTCCTCAACTCGGGCCTCGAAATCGTCTTCACCGACGAGCGCCCGGCCGAGCCCAAGCCGGAGAAGTATTACTACAAGGATGGCGTCGAGGAGTTCGTGAAACAGCTCAACACCGGGAAGACCCCGCTGCATCCGAAACCGGTCAACATCGCCAAGGAGATGAAGACGCGGATCGACGACAAGGAGGTCGAGATCCACGTCGAGGTCGTGCTGCAGTACAACGACTCCTACAACGACCAGGTCCTCTGCTACACCAACACGATTCACAACCCGGACGGTGGCACGCATCTCTCCGGTTTCCGCAGCGCCCTCACCCGCGCGATCAACCAGCACGCCAAGGCCAACACTCTCCTCAAGGACAAGGATCCCCAGATCACCGGCGATGACGTCCGTGAAGGCCTCGCCGCCGTCATCTCGATCAAGCACAGCGACCCGAAGTTCGAGTCGCAGACCAAGGTGAAGCTGCTCTCACCCGAGGTCGAAAGCATCGTCGGATCCGTTTCCTACGAGGGGCTGATGTTTCAATTCGGCGCCAACCCGTCCGTCGCCAAGCGCATCGTCGACAAGTCGCTCAACGCCGCCCGCGCCCGCGAGGCCGCCCGCAAGGCCCGCGAGACCGTCCGCAAGGGCGCCCTCTCCG
>JBKJRG010000041.1:0-4922 GCA_046594805.1 Opitutaceae bacterium
TGTCCTAGCATGTTGGTGTTCCACTGCATGGGCGTTGACCGTTGACCGCATTTTCGACCCAAAACAAATCACCGTCGCCTATGCCCAACGCATAGCTCTTTTCATATTGGTCGGTGCAGGAGCTTGGATTACTCATACAAGTTTCGGGAACTTTGCGCCACCCCCTGCGGATTATTTGATAAATCTGACTATATGGGGCGCCATAGGTTTATGGCTGGATAAGTGGTCTCGCCGTTGGCTTGATTTGGACGGTACCGCTAGAATAACTTCGATGCGCCGAGACGTCATTACCCTGGCGCAAACAGAAACAAGTCCGGTTGCCCTCACCGTACGATTCGAAAACTTCCTGCGCGATTCCTGCCAAACGCAGCGCGCTTTGGTTCTTCAGGATTCTGGCACTTTCTTCAGTAATCAGACTCTCGAGATCGAAAAGCAATTAATCGAACAATCGGAGGTCAGTGAATTCGGCTGGGCGACGCCTGAACGACTCGAACGCAGGCGTTTTAACGCGGAGAACGAAAGGCTTCAACAATTCCTGAAAGCGCAGTCGTTGGGCTTGCTTTTAGTGGCGCCGAAAGGAAGCGCGGCCCCTTCATTGGTCTTGGCGTTCGGAGAAAAGCTTGATGCCTCACCATTTACCTACCCCGAAATCGAGCGCCTGCAGAACATCGCCGAGCTAATGGACAACATCCTCACCCACGCCCGTCTCACCAACCAAGCTGCCCTCCAGGCCAAGATGGAACATCTCGCGATGATGTCCCGCGGGCTGGCCCACGATCTCAAGAATCTCATTACGCCTGTCTCGTCGTTCCTCGTCCACACCGACGGTCAGTATGCGCCGGATTCGCCCGAGGCGGAGGTCCACGATGCGGCAAAGCGCTCGGTCCGGATTATGACCGACTACGTCCGCGAGGCCCTGTTCTTTTCGGAACGCCTGGCCCCGAAGTTTGAGCCCGTCAGCCTGAGTCGAACCTTTGCCGGGGTTCGCGAGGTAACCCAGGCCCGCGCCGGCCAGCGGAGAGTCGCACTCGTCACCGAATGTTCGTATGATGGTTTGGTCATCGCCGATGCCGTACTTCTCCAACGCATGCTGGCCAACCTGGTGGCCAACGCCATCGATGCCTCCCCCGCCGGCCAGACGGTGACTTTGGCGGCGAGTAGCCTCCACCCGGGGGTATTGCGAATCCAAGTGTCCGACCAAGGATGCGGGGTTGCGCCCGAGCACTTGGGAAGAATCTTTGAGCCCTACTTCACCACCAAGGAGTTTGGCGATGATGTGCGCGGATTCGGGCTTGGCCTCACCATCTGCCAAAAAATCTCCGACCTCCATGGAGCCGTCATCAGCGTCAAGAGCGATGTCGGCCGGGGCACGACCATCACGGTTGATTTGCCTTCGCAGCAGGGCGGGCCCGCCCTCGGTTCGTCCTCGCGTTTGGCGAGATTGGCCGGCGGGCAGGCAACGCAAGTTGCCCCCGCACCCGTAGCGAAGTCCTGAGTCGGAACGATTCAGTTGCCCGCGAATCACGCGAATTGACGCGAATGAAAACCACCGTCGAGCGAGGCCAAACCAACCAGTGGGTTGGGTTGGGCAACTTCGATTCCCGTGCAGCACCTCCGGACTTCGCGTTCATTCGCGTGATTCGCGGGAGTTCTTCTGCATAAGTCCGGCTGAGCTCAGACTTCGCGTTCGTTAAAACTACCGGAATTCCGGTAGTTTTCGCAGTTCTCATCCCGGCGGTTCGGGCTTAGCAACCTTCATGCTCGGCAACCCCGTCGAACTCATGACGCCCCGGATTCTGGTCGTCGACGACGAGCGTCAGATTCACGCTTCCCTTCGCCTCCGGCTGGGGCGGGATTATGAACTGGTCTGCTGCTCCAGCGCCCGCGAAGCCCTGGCCCGGCTGCAGGCGGAGCGGTTCGACCTGTGCATTGCCGACATTCACATGCCGCAAATGAACGGCCTCACGTTCATTGAAACGGCTCAGAAAATAGACCCGTCGCTAAGCTACGTGGTGTTGAGCGCGTTCGATACCGATGAGAACCTGCGCCGCGCCATTCCTCTTCAAGTCTGTGAGTTTCTGCCGAAACCTCTCCCGGACAAAGCCGGATTCGAAGCGCGCATTCCGGAATGGGTGGAGGCCACGCGCCGGCGACGCCGCGAACGTGAACTGGCCGGCGAGGCCAGTGTAATCGCGAGCGATCGGGACGTCGCCCGCCTCGAGCGGGACATTGAAATCGTTGCCTCGGAAACGGCGCGGGACGCACTGCTGCAGACCGCCAATCTGCTCACGACGATTCACGCGCACCTCATGACGACGACGGGCGCACTTGCTCCCCGCGCCAAGCTCGACGCCGGTATTGCCCACGTGCTGCGCGGCCTCGAAGAAGCGCGCCGTACCGCTGATGCCGCCATGACGGTGGCCGAAGGCTTCTTCGGCTCGGCGTACGGTAATCGGGATTCTTCGCCCGCATTGGTTGATTCGGGGCTCCGTGATGCGGTCAGCATCGCGAGTCGGATAAACCGGGCAAATGAGACCAACAAGACCATGGATATTTCGGGATTTGATGATCGCGTTCCCGTTCGCGGGGTTTCGGGCATCGAATTCCTGTTAATGATGGTACCGGCCATCGGCGCCGCGCTCAGCGCTGCACGCCAGGATACAACCACTCGAATCCAGGCCGGGAGCCTTGGCCGGCTCGACTGCATCGCGAAGGATTCGGCATGGCGCGACTATTTCTGGATTAATCGTCGCAATGCGCTGCTGAGCCACCCGGGCCTCGTGCTCTCGCTGGCCGCACCCGGCCCCGCCCTCTCCCGCGCCGAGGCGGAAGCTTGGCTGAAGGGCACCCATGCGCCTCTCGCCCACCTCGCCGCCCGGGGGCTGCTGCATGGGATTCAGCAATCACGCGGCCTCCTGGGTTTTGCCGTCACATCTCCACCGGGCGATTTCCGGCTGGTGCTGGTTCTGCCCAGTTAAGAACTCTCGTTGCCGCATCCGCCCGCCATGATCGCCATCGTCTCGAGCAGCCCGCGGGAACGCTCGGCGCTTAGTGGGCTCTGCGAGCAATCTTCCTGGCCCTGCCTTCCGTGCGACTCGCTCCGCGCGCTGAAGAAATTGATCCACCATGCCGCACCCATCGTCGTGGTGGCCCGGAGCAAGCTGGTTGACGCCTATTCAGACGAGGTGCTTGCCCTCATCCAAGCCTCCCCCGCCTCCGGAATCCGGACGATTATACTCTGTCCCGCCGACCTGTCCTCCGCGCGCGTGGCCCGCCAAATTTTCCTCGGCGCCGACTGCGTGCTGCGGGATCCGGTGCACCCGGAAGTATTGATGGCTTATCTCAAGCAGTACCTCGCCCCCCGTACCCCCATGGCTCCGCGCCGATCGGGTCCGAAGCATTTCCATCTGGCCGGCGGGTTGGTTGATCCGATCGCTCGCACCGTCCACCGGGAAGGAAAATGCGCCACGCTCACCCCCCGCGAGATCGAGCTGGCCGAAGTCCTAAGCGAGGCCGACGGAGAACTCCTGCCTTACCAAACGCTATATCATGAAGTGCTGGGCCGATCTTTTCGCGGTGACACCAGCAACATGCGGGTACTCCTCGGCAAATTGTGCGCGTCGCTGCGGCGCGTCGGCATCGATCTCCGCCGCCACGTTTCCGTGATTTCGAAGAGCGGCTATTGCTATCGGGCCGAACCGAGCCCGGCAGCGAACCGGCGCGGGGGAAACCTGCCGCGACAGCCGTCCGCAGCGTGACACCGCCGTCGCACCCTTTTTTCAGTTACGGAGAAATTACGGCGGCGCCCTTGGGCTAAATCGTCTTCCGCGTACTCCTTTGGTGCCCGCTCGCATGACGGACGGCGCAAGCCAAACCCCATTGCCCATGGAATTCGCCGCCGTTTCAGATTCTCCTGCTGTCTTGATCCTCAAGTCGGACCGGCTTTATGCGCGTTCCCTCCAGCAAATGGTGCAATCCGTCCTGCCGAACGCGCGCTTCACCCTGGCGACCTGCATTGATGCGGCCGTGGCCTCACTGGTGGCGCGACCGTTTGAGCTGATTGTCTCAGGTCTCGAGTCGTCGATGAAAGGCGATGTGCTCGATTTTATTGCTTCCCGCAAGCTGGCGGGCACGGGTACCGAGCGCATTTTCGTAGTGAGCTCTGATTTTGAGCAGCGCGTGGTGGCCGCGCTGCGCACGCTCGCGGTGAGCGGGGTCTTCGACACGGCGAACGAACTGCCCACCAGTTTCGCCAGCGCGCTGCAGACCGTGATGGCCGGCCAGCGCTACTGGAGCCCCAGCGTGCTGGAGAAGATGCGCAACGAATACGCCGCCTCCAGTTCGCTCTTCCGCCGGTTGACCACCGCCGAGCAACTCATTCTGGCCGTGGTGGGAGATGGCAGTGACGACGTTTCAGCCGCGCGCGGGCTGGGCCTGAGCCCCGCGACGATTTCGACCGTTC
This sequence comes from Opitutaceae bacterium, assembly GCA_046594805.1. Classification (GTDB taxonomy): domain Bacteria; phylum Verrucomicrobiota; class Verrucomicrobiia; order Opitutales; family Opitutaceae; genus ER46. The sequence continues at coordinate 4,463 of JBKJRG010000041.1, forward strand.
GACGGGAGCTGCACCGCAAGCTGGGCGTCCAGCATCGTGGGGCTCTCATCCGGATCGCAGCCGAGTGCGGCTTCGTTCGGTTCACCCAATCCGGGGTGGTCCGGCCCGGGTTCGGCATGCTCACGGCTTCGTACAAAGCGTGCCGGGGCAGGCGAGCCCCCGACGACGCGCATCAAGCAGCCCCGTTGCACCTCCGCTGAGCCGGAACGATTCAGTTGAGGGTAGGGGCGCAGACTTGCTGCGCCTTGGTTTCGCGAATGAAGCCAAGGGCGCAGCAAGTCTGCGCCCCTACGGCTCCGCTCACCGCAGGTCTGATTTCTCCGGCAGGACGCAGCGATAATCACTCGCGGCGAGATGCGTGAGCAGACCGGCCAATAAGGCGATGCGTCGCGCGGCGTGCGGCGACGATTCATGCAGGAGCAGAATTGCCCCGGGCCGCAGTCCGCTGATGAGCCGCTGC
>JBKJRG010000392.1:0-3013 GCA_046594805.1 Opitutaceae bacterium
GGCAGTCCGCGCGAGTCGGCTGTATTGATGACCCTCGCACCCGGAGCTTACACGGCGGTGGTACAAGGTGCCGGCACTGCGACGACGGGCGTCGCGATCGTGGAAGTTTACGAACTGCCGTAAACTGACGGTCATTCGCCCGTTTGACGGGCTGACTTTCGCGCGCTATTTCGGCGGGCCGCTTTGCCAGCCGAAATCGCTCGAGCGGAGATACGTTTTCTGCGCCTCGCGCCGCACATACTCGCCGGCGGCGGGATCGGATTTGCTCACCGTCTTGGCGGCGTCATTCAAGTCCGACAAATTCTTGAGGCGCTCGTCCTCCGCGTACATCGCCAGCGCGCGTGCCTCCGTCGAAGTGCCAAAGAGTGGAAGGGTAAAGCGATTCAGGGCGCGGTCGGTCTCGGAGATGTAACGGCGCACCGCAATATCGGTGAGACCTTTGCTGGTGTTGACGGCGCGTTCCGTGAGGACCGGGGATTTCGGCTCCACTACAATATACTTGGGCAGGCGGATGATCCCATTCTTCGGCTTGTCGACCTCGCGCAGATCAACCTGCTCCTCCTCCGGGGTGGGGGCTGGCTTGGGCGGGGGCGGCGCGTATTTCGGGGTGACCGCGCTGAGCTGAGCCGCGACCTCAGGCGAGATCGCGCGGCGCCGGGGTGACGTCGGCGCGGGGTCGGCCGGACGTGCGGGGGGCGCCACCTGCGCGTCCAAGCCCACCGCGAGCCCGAGGACGAGCAGCGCCGTTTTCATGACTTTCGTTTTAGCAGGACCAAACATGGCAAAGTGATGGAAAGGTGGGGCCAGGTGGGGTTCCGTGCAACTTTGGTCATCCGGACCGCGAAGGGGGAGGCACCGGGGGTCGAAATCGAATCAGGCTGGGCGCGCGGCGGTCCCGGTTTCGATTTTTGGCGTGAGCATTTTGCCGAGCACGAGCCCGACAACGACCAGGGAAACGAAATCGTAAAGCGCCAGCATCGTCTCCCAACCAAGCGAGTGACGCCACCAGATGACTGTGGCGTAATGGCCGAGTGCGAGGAGCAACCCCAGCATCGCGCAGAATTTCAGCCGGCACGTCCAGCACTTGAACGCCGGGGCGAGCCGAACGAGCATCAGGCTGAGGAGCAGGCACACGACAAACTCATGCAGGTAACCCTTGAGCAGTAGCATGGGATCCATGAGCGGCATGCCCTCCTTGATGAAATGCACTTCCGCGCTGGGTCCGCGTTTTACCAGCGGCTCACGCGCGGTTTCTCCCAGGTACATGCCGGGCACCAGGTAGGCGCCCGTCGCGGGGAACACCTTGGCCAACGCTTCGCCGGCGGCCGCGTCATCGGCGACCCGGCCCAGCGCCTTGTAGGGCAAAGGCGACATCCAAAAAACGGCACCAAAGACAAACATCGCCAAAGCAGCGAGCGCAGGCGCGAACAGGAATTTTTTCATGAGCTGGAGGGGTGCGACGGGGGAGGAGTCGCGCGGGACGCGTTTGGTATAGACGCGATCCCTCCGGCCGCACAACCCTCAATTGACGTTAGCGGCGGCGAAACCGGCCGGCTCCAGTCAGGGTGAGTCCTGCGCCGACCACGAGCAGCGCGACGGCGCCGTCGCGCGGTGCGCGGGCGGACACCTTGCGCTCACGATTGCGTTTGCGGCCCAGCGGGCGGAGATCTGCAGTAGTCGTTCGCGTGCCCCGCGACGGCATGCCGTCAAGCGGCAGCCCTACCACTTGGGTTCTTTTGCAGGCCAGCTCGCTGAGCTGGCGCGCCCGCCCGCCGCCTAGATTTTCAAAAACAACCGGCGCCGGTACATCCAAAGTAAGAGCAGCCACATCACGAACAAGGTCAACGCGCCGTGCAGCAGGCCCTCATAGGCGGGGCCGAAACTCTTGAAGATCCCCGCCCCGAGGTGCGTCGTGAGATTCTTCTGGATGAAGGTCTCGAAGAGATGGGCGATCACGTAGGCGGCGATCGAGTTTGCACCAATCACGACGAGCGGAAAAGCCCAGCGCTTGTGCTGCAGGCCATCCACGATTAGATAGAACGCCCCCAGCAGCAGGAAACACCAGCCGCCGCTGAACAGGACCCAGCTCGGCGTCCAGATGCGTTTCACCACCGGGACGATCCCAAGCCACCCCAGCAGCGCGCCGGCCAACAGGCAGACGGCGCCGGCGATGGCGAACCAGCGGACTTTCGCGCCCGTGTCCCGCGCGCTCCGCAGGATGTTGCCCGCAATCAGCCCGAGGATCATGGTGCCCAAGGTGGGGATGAAGCTGAGCGTGACGTAGCCGCCGCGATTGAAGAGGAACGGCCGCTCGCGGTTGAAAAGGTTGAGAAACCACGTGTCGAACGCCCATGCCGGGTTGCTGTTTTTCTGCCAGTGCTCGGCGAAGCCCGTCATCCCATGCGCGGCCAGCCAGTCCTTGGTGACGCCCACGGAGGCGTAATTGAAATCCGGCCCCGGCAGCGCGTGCGCGGCGAAGGCAGCCCAGTATCCCACCAGGACGAGGCCCAGTGCGATCCATTGATCGCGCAGCGGTCGAAAACCGAGTACGAAGAGAAACGTGTAGCCGAGCCCGATCTGGCTGAGTGTATCCTCGAAAGTCCAATTGGTAAGCGTGCGGCTGGTCGATCGCAGGAACACGCCCAGCAGGATGAGCAAAAGCGAGCGCCAGACCGCGTGCCACGTCATGCGGGCGCGCGACTGGCCTTGCGCGAGCCGGCTCGCGATGGAGAAAGGCAGCGCGACGCCGACCAGAAACGAAAACGACGGCTGAATGAGATCGTGCAGCGAACAGCCGACCCATTCGACGTGGCTCTGGTGGAACGAGACGAACTTCCAAAATCCGCTTTCCGGCAGCGCCTGCGCAACGCGGGAAAGGCGCAGCACCTCCGCCATCATCAGGAACATCACGAAGCCCCGATAGGCGTCGACCGAAGTGAGCCGTGCGGGGGCGACGATCGCGTTGCTGCCGGATGCCGCGGGCAGGGTGGAAGGCGTGACGCCGGTGGGGTTG
>JBKJRG010000056.1:0-27122 GCA_046594805.1 Opitutaceae bacterium
CTGCAGAGGAAAAACGAAAGACGAACGCGGAACGTCAGCGGCGTTTTCGGGAGGCGCGGCACGATGAGCTGACGGCCTTGCGAAAGCTGGCAGGCAAACGCGCCAAATGAAGCGAACAACCGTAGTCCGTAATCGCCCCCTCATTCAGCGGAAATGGCTGCGCAATCCGGATGGCGATCCGAATTTTTGAAGCAAGCTTGCGACCGCAAAGCCGCATTTCCGGTGGAAAGAAACAGGTGAGTGTTATTCAGCACCGGGAGTAGAGCAAGTTGGGGGTGGGATTGAGGTGAGTTTTGAGCCTCCAGCTTGCTCCACTTGCTTCCTTTGGGCGCTGAGGAGCGGTAACGGTTGTGGGTGACGAAAACAGGTTTTGGCAGGCTTCGCCGCACCAGGTTTGACGTCATCCTTGTGGTGCTCCGGAGCATTGGAGCCGCGTTTCAACATGGCGACGAACTCGTGCTTGAGAACCTGGCTTTCTGCACCAATTCAAGGATCTAGAAAAAAGCAACGTTCAGTAACTCGGCACTTACGGAGTCAGAAAAAAGGACCCGTTGCTGTTAGATAACACCCCGTAATTCATATCTGATCAGGGCTATGCGGTCTACATATTCTTGCGGGGTTAGGAATTTTTGGCGGCCTTGGCCGGTCGTGACTTCAAATGGCACACCCCAGTTTTTTGAGTGATGATGCTTTGGCACGACGTGAAAATGCAGGTGGGAATCAATATCGCCGTAGACTGCGTAGTTGATTTTTTCTGGGGTGAACAATTGGTGCACAGCTTGCGCCACTGCAGCAACGTCATCTATGTAGTCAGAACGCTGAAGGGGGGGTAATTGAAAGAGTTCGGTCTTGTGTTCGTTCAATACGACAATGCAGCGACCTGGATACTCCTGCTCATTGTGCAGGAAAACTGTGGAGGCTTTAAGTCGACAGATTTCATGCATGTAGTTCTGGTGTTCGTCGGTGCAGTAAAAACAAGGGGGAGTGTTCATGGTGATTTCGCAGGTGAAGGTTTCCTTTGAAACGGAACGTCCGGCCTGACTTCGAGGCTTGGATTACTTTACGTTCATGAAGATAGTTGTTGCAGCCAACTGGCCGGCGACGCCATGGGTTGGGGATGAATGATCGCCATTCTCGGCGTTTTAGTTGCTTCTCCCAGAAACAGTTAGATTTCATTGTCCTGTAGCGCGGCTCGGAATGCCTAACGTAAGAATTCTCTTCGTCTATCCCCGATGAAAGAGCAAACTGCGGAGCCAGAACCCAAGCAATGGCGGCTCGGAACGCTCACTTATACCCGCGCGGGCTTGGTGGTTTTGTTCTGCTGGCTGCTTTGGGGTGATTTTGGACATTATTTGAAGGAGCGTAGCATTCCTCAGACGGTGCAGTATCTGCTCGGTAGATTTGATGTTCCAGATGTGCTGGTGGGGTTTCTTCTCGGAAGTTTACCTTGGTTGCTGGCGATATTCATCGTGCCAGTGGTTGGTTATCGCAGTGATCGTCACCGCAGTCGATGGGGTCGGCGAATTCCATTTTTGATCTTACCAACGCTTGTGACTTTCGTTGCGATGTTGGTGATGGCGTTTGGGCTAGAGCTTGGAAAGAGCCTGCATGCGATGCTTGGGGCGGCGTCACCGGGAGAAAAAAGTTTACGGATATGGGTGATCGCGGCTGGATGGACGATCTTCGAATGTTGCACGATTATTTGCAGTTCGGTGTTTCAGAGTCTGGTCATCGATGTGGTGCCGCGTGAAGTCATCGGCCGTTTCTTCGCAATGTTTCGAGTGGTGTCGCTTATGGCAGGGGTTCTGTTCAATTACTATATTTTTGGCTACGTCGATGAACATTATGCGCTCATCTTTATTGGGATCGGGGCAATATATTTGCTGAGCTTTCTGACGATGTGTTACAAAGTTAAGGAGGGCTTCTATCCGCCTCCGCCAGTTGAGGAATCCACGGGATCGGGACTTGGTAATCTTTGCTCATGTGTTCGCACTTATTGCCGCGATTGTTTCTCTCTGCCCTACTACCGCTGGATCTTTTTTGCGATAGGTATGGGCTACGCCACGGCGACGCCAATTATTCTGTTTGGGCTACTTTATGCCCAAGCGTTGGGAATGAGCATGAAGGATTTCGGCTTTTTTGGAGCCATTCAGCTGATCGTCTCAATGGTTCAAGCTTATCCGGTAGGCTGGTTGGTCGATCGGTTTCACCCTATGAGGGTGATGTTGGTGGCATTGGTCAGCTTGGTGGTAGCCAATGCGGCTGCCTTCTATCTGGTGAACGACGCCGCCGGCTACGGCTGGGCTATTGTAATCTGTGGAACGTTGGCGGGATTCTATGGAAATGCGACCGTCGCATTGCCGGCGGTGCTCTTTCCGAAGGAGAAATTTGCAACCTACGACAGTGCTAGGCAGGTGATCATCGCGGTAGCTGGAATCATTTTGGCACCCTTGTGCGGACTTTCGCTCGATTTACTCGGGCACGATTATCGCTTCATGTATTTGTGGGCATGCGGGTTGTCGGTATGCGCCTTGGGGGTTTCACTTATCGCCTACCGCAGATTTCTGGGCTACGGTGGTCCAAAGAACTATGTGGCGCCGGTTTCTTAGGATCGAGACGCCCGGAGTGACTTGCCGTCCACCCATTCCATATCGACCATTTCGATCCGCGGGTGAGTGGGGAGACAGAAATCTGCATTCATGATGCGTCCAACAAGGAGTTCCACAGCCCACTCTCCGACCAAGACAGGATTGGCATGGTAGCCCGAAAAATCTGTGTGATCAAGGATCTGACTGATTGCGACCACGCCGAGATCGGCGGGCACGCAGATGTGGTTTTTTTGAAGCACTTGGGTTAAAACTGGGAGCGAGGTGTAATCGTGGGCAAAAATCATCACGTCGGGCTTGTAGCGACGAATCCAGGTGACCAAGAGCTTTTCTTCAACATCGACAAGGTGGAGAATGGGCACGCCGGTGGACCGGCGCAATTCTACTTGGGACCAGCCCAGATACGCGCAAAGGTAGGCGTGTGAATTTCGTGGACCCTCGTAATTACCGATGACCAGACCGATCCGTTGATAGCCCTGAGCATGCAATCGCCGGAGCACGCGCCACGTTGGGTCAAAGACATTGCCGATGATGCGGTGCAGCGGCGTCTTGATGCTAATTCCCTGAGTGACTACCGCGTAGTGGTCGAGCTCAGTAGGGAAAACTTCGTCGAGATTGGGGCTGCCGAAGCACAAGAGACCTTTGATTCCGCGGGCGTCGAGGATATTGCGGAACCGCTGGTAGGTCATCCCGGGGGCCCGCAGCCAGAGAGGCTCGAGCCGATAACCGATTCTACCCGACCGTCGCAACATGCCCTCGTAGATTCGCGTGTGATTTAGCGTTTTTTTCCAAGGATCTATGTGATCGTAAAATGAGATTACTCCTAAACAGGCCTGCAGCTCGGGACTCCGCGTGCGGCGTAGGCAAGCCATCATTTCAGCGAGTTTGGCATTGGGTTGGTAGCCGATTTGCTTGGCGAGGCGTTTCACTTTTCGGCGAGTCGCTAGTGAGATCTCCGAGCTATTGCGCAGAGCGAGAGAGACTGCGGTGGCCGAGATACCGGCGAGCGCAGCGAGGCGGCGGGTGCTCATGTAACTAAACGTAAAGTAACGATTGCTTCGCGAGCAAGCGGGTACTTCACGAAGGTCGCATCGTAACCCCATCGAATAACCATTCCCCCACTAGTTACCTCATGAAAACACACCAGTCAGCCGGTTCTGATTCGGGCCTCCTCGCGGCATTTCTGCCCCATTGGAGCGTCGCGTTGCTGTTGTTCGTTCTCGCTTTTGACCTGCGCGCAGAAGATTCCGCTCGCGCCATTGTTAGTGGCACCGTTGTGAACCAAGCGACCGGCGAGTTGCTCGTCGGAGCGGTGGTTGAGGTTGAGAGCGCTGGCCAACGAACCGTTTCTGGGCGCGGTGGTGCCTATCGACTGGCTCTCCCACCCGGACCGCATCAACTCAGCGTCAGCTATACTGGTCTTGATGCCCTGTCAGTGCGCGTCGAGGTGGCGGCGGGACAAACTGTCGTCCAGGATTTGACGCTCAAGTCAGGTATCTACCGATTGGGCGCCGTCACTGTAACCGGCGAGCGCGAGGGACGTGCCCGCGCTCTTCAGGAGCAAAAGACATCCCTGAACCCCAAACTCATCGTGGCCACGGACACCTTCGGAAATCCCGACGCCAATCCCGGCGAACTGCTTCAGCGCTTGCCTGGCGTGATGGGCTATTTTACAGGCAGTGAGATCCGCGAGATTTACATTCGTGGGATGGGGCCAAGCTTCTCCTCACTGATGATCGACGGTCAGCGCACCGCCACTTCGACGGGCACAAGCGCCAACCGTAACTACCAACTCGAGCAATATGGCACCGCAAATCTTGAAACGGTTGAACTCATTCGCGCGCCGACGCCGGATCAAGACGCAAATGCGATCGCTGGCTTTGTGAACATGGTGTCGCGCCGGGCTTATGATCAGAAAGGACGCAATGTCAGCTTCATGACAGGAACGATCTGGCGTGATCGCGGTTTCCCCAACAGCCCGAAAGACTTCGATGATAAGCCTGGATTGGACCTTTTGGGTTTCGCGTACTCTGATGTTTTCAGTGTGGGCGGTGGTCGGAATAACCTTGGAGTTGCCTTTAACTTCAACCATCGGAAATACTACACAACTTCCGACGAGGCGGGCGCGGGCTTCAAATATGGCTTCACCGATGTCGTCCATGACCCGGTCTCCCCGAATCCCCTTACGCGGACGTTTGCGACGGGAGATTTTGGAGCCCCGTCCACGGCACGGAATTCCTCGCTGAGCATCGATTCTAAGATCAGCGACAATGCAAACGTTTTCGTAAAGTTCTGGGGCAATACGAACGATCAGGCGCAAAAGTATCTGCGCGCAATATTTGGAAGTTACGACACCACTAGTGCGGACTTTGCTCCGGGGAGTAACTACCAGTATTCTAAACTGCTCCCCAGCCCAGGATCGATTGCTGAACTCGAGAGTTCCATTTTCGACAAGAATTCCATCAACTACGGAATGAGTGCCGGCGCGGAACTTAAAGTATTCCAAGGTGCTGGCACGTTGGCGATTAATGGAAGCTATTCCCACGCCACAATTGAATACCCGGGATGGATCAGGGCTCTATCCAACATCAATGGAGGGATTGGCTTTGAAATCGATCGGCGTGGACAGGATGAATGGTATCCGCTCTTCACCCAAACGGCGGGTCCCTCTATTTACGACCCATCGAGTTATCAAATAACCTCCGTGCAGCATCGCACCTATGAGGCCCCTAATGATCTTTATGGAGCCCGGTTGGACTACACCCACAAATTCGACAGATCCCGCCCCGTCACTCTGAAGGTGGGCCTGAAATACGACGATGACAGCCGCAAGCAGAACCCGAATTTTACCGGGTGGACATGGACAGGTCCCGACGGGATCTCGGGGAATGCGGATGACGCGGCTACGAACTACGCAACGCAAAAGCGATATAACCAAGGCGGTGGACGCTATGGTCCCTATCCCTATCTCACAATACCCAATACCGGTGCCGTTGGCGACCTGATGCTGGCCCCTTCATCCTATCGGAAGCAAACCGCACATGACGCCTATAGCAGTTACGCGAATTCTCGCGCCAGTGATGCCAAATTTAATGAGAAAGTGACATCGGCTTATGTTCAAGGCACCGCTGATTTAGGTCAGTTCAGTGTCCTGGCGGGGGTGCGCGTCGAGCGCACCGAAACCGAAGGGACTGGTTGGGTGAGAAACACAACTGCTGCTTGGGGAGGAAACAATACCTTTAGTTCCACCTTCGATCCGACGCAAGTCGCAGCGAATCTTGAACGGGCGAAGCGATCGTTTGTCCGACGTCAGACACTTTCGGGTAGTTATGATGATGTATTCCCTGGCCTGCATATTGTTTACAAACCGACCAAAACGCTCCAGGCACGTGCCAGCTATAATCGCTCCATCTCCCGCCCGGGCGTTTCGTTGCTCCTGCCCATTGTCACGGAAAACCAAACCGCTAATCGTATTACAGTCGGCAATCCCGGTCTGAAACCTTTCCACTCAGATAATTTCGAAGTCGCGGTGGAGAAATATTTTGAGCCGGTTGGACTCATCAGTATCGGGGCGTTTCTGAAAAACATCTCAGATTACAGCCGATCGTTTACTTCGACGGTGCCTTCATCGGGCATCGACGGCAGTGGTCAATATGCCGGTTATCTTGCCACCTCTCACGAAAACGTGGGTAGTGCAAAAGTAAAGGGGATCGAGGTCAATTACCAGCAACAGCTCAGCTTTCTCCCCGGGGCACTGCGCGGACTGGGTGTCTTCGCTAACTTCACCTATCTCCAAACGGAAGGGGACTACGGAAGTGGTACCCATACAAAGCGCCTGCCTGATTTTGCTCCGCGAACTGGCAATGCTGGCGTCAGCTTTGTTCACTCTGGATTAGATGTCCGATTTATGACCAATTGGGTGGACAAGACCTATGCTTATACGGAAAGCCCGCTTGATGTGTATTATCAGGAACTCGTTCGCATGGATTTGAAGCTGCAATACACGTTCCTCCAACGGTATGATATTTTTCTTGATATCGATAATCTTACGGATGCGCCGTCCCGTGCTTACGAAAGTCACAACGGTCTGCTCTTCCTGAAGACCAACGAGGGCGTTGCTTACATGGCTGGTTTACGGGTACGTTTTTGATTATATTGCTCATGTGCGGGGCGCGACGACTTGAGCGCGCCCGTTTCTAATGTGCTTCCCTCGTGGCCACGATGATAAAAGGTCACAATTATCTCGCGAATTCTAGCATGCAATTTCTTCGTCGATTGTTGTCTTATTCCAGTTGTTGTAGGACAGTAGTGCCTTTGAACGGGCAGGGCAGTGATGATTCCGATCTCCTAGCGCACTGGCCACTGGATCGTGACTTGCGGGATCTCGGTCCCCATAAGCTCGCCGCGCAAGGTCAAGGCGTGAAGTTTAATGCCCAACCGGGAGCGGTCGGTCTCGAAGGTAGCGGAAGCACGATCATGGTTCCGGATAACCCAGTGATGGCCCTAGGCACGGGAGATTTCACGGTAGCTCTATGGGTCGACCCTGGAAAAACAGGTAGCTCCATGGGGGGCGAATTGCTCTCGCTCTTCGATCCAGCGACCCGCACTGGATTTCATCTTGGTTTGCGAAATAACACCGGGGTCACGTCGAGTCAGAGCAACACCCGGCAATTGCAGTTCGGAATTGATGCTGGTTCAGAGCCGATCTGGCGCGACGAAGGGCGTCCGGGAAATGCGACTCTGGCTTTTGGCCTGACGGTGCTGAACGACGGCCTCTATGCTGGCACTTGTGAGGGTGGTCGGGATGAAGCCGGTCATGTCTATCGCTATGTTGGTTCTGATCGGTGGGAGGATATGGGCAGTCCTGATCGAGCTAACACCGTGGCGGGTCTTGTCTCTTTTCGTGGGCAACTTTATGTTGGAACGGCGAAGTATCAATTGAGTGGCTCAGCCTTGCCTGAGTCGGAAAACACGAACGAAGGTGGCGGAGTGTTTCGTCTGGTAAACGGAGAATGGCAGGATGTCGGCCGTCTGCCGAACTGCGCCGCCATCGGCGGTATGGTTGTCTACAACGACCGCCTCTACGCTTCCGCTCTTTACAACCCAGCCGGTTTTTTTCGCTACGAGTATGATGGCGTTTGGACCGCTCTCTCCACGCCGGGCTTTCGCGTGGTGGCATTGGCCGTGTATGCCGGTTTTCTCTGGGCTTCCAGCTATGACAATGCGTGGGTTGCTCGTTTTGATGGAACGGATTGGAAGGTGCTTCCTCAGATCCCTGATAACACCCAGACGTATTCGTTTGCCATTCTGAACGACCGCCTGTGTGTCGGCACCTGGCCGAGTGGGCGAGTTTACCGACTGATGGATAATGAACAGTGGGAGGATTTGGGGCAGCTTGGTGAAGAGAAGGAAGTTATGGGTATGGCCGTTCATAACGGAAAGCTGTATGGTGGCACACTGCCTCTGGCGGAGATCTATCGCTACGAAGGGGCCCGCCAATGGACCCGCTTGCGTCAACTGGACGCCACGCCGGATCTGCTCTATCGCCGTGCTTGGTGTATGGCTCAGTTTGCTGGTCGGCTCTTTTGCACTACGCTGCCGTCAGGCAAGATATTTTCTATGGAGACCGGCCGGATGGTAACCCTCGATCGGGAACTCTCGGTCGGCCGACATCATATTGCTGCAGTCCGGCGGGGGGGGCGATTGCAGTTGTGGCTAGACGGCCAAACGGTGTCGGAGTCATCGAGCTTTGAGCCACAGTCGTATAATCTCAACTGCCAACAACCCCTGCGTATCGGCGGCGGGGAATCGAGTTCTTGGAATGCCCAACTGAGCGACGTGCGCTTATACAAACGCGCGTTGAGCCCGATCGAGATTGCTGCCTTGGCTCAGGTCTAACAATGGTCCATTCACTGGATTGCCTCATGATTAATACTCAGTTAAAAAATGCGCCGTCGCTAGGAGGGAAGCCGGCGTCGCCCACACGTGTTGGCATGATTGGATGTGGCGTGATGGCCGCCAGCCATGTGCGCTCACTGGAACCACTCCGCGAGCGGATGCAATTTACCGCGTTCGCGGACATTGATTTGGCGAAGGCGCAGGCGGCAGCCGCCGCCAGTGCGGGTTCAGTTGCCGTCGCCGATTACCACAGCCTTTTACCATACGTCGACGCGGTGGTGATCGCGCTGCCGCACGACTTGCACCATTCGGTCGGGCTTGCGTGTTTGAGCGCTGGTAAGCATGTGCTGATGGAGAAACCACTCGCGTTGACCGAATCGGAGTGTCGCGAGTTGATCGCGGCTGATCGGTCTCCGGCTCCTGTGCTTATGCTCGGCTATGTGATGCGTCACGATCCGCAATGGTCCGAGTTTGGGCGGTTGATCGCTGAACGCACCTACGGCGCGACGTTTCATGTCTCGGTCTGGACCGAACAATATACTGATGCCTCTCGTGGTGCTTGGTTGGGATCGGCCAAACGACTGGGCGGTGGTCAGCTCTTCAGTCATGGCTGCCACTACGTCGATCTGATGCTGCAATGGATGGGCGATCCGGTTTCGGGAACCCACCTCGGCACAAACTTCGGCACACCGTGGATGGAACGGGAGGGCACTAGCAACGTGGCTCTCAAGTTTAGCAATGGGGCGACGGGTTATCACTTTGGCACCTGGGGTGCCCGGGGAACCAAGCTAGGCTACGCGGCGCATGCTCATTGCGAGCAGGGATTGTTGGAACTCAATTTCTCCGAAGGCACGATCACGCTGCATCGTGACGCCGCAGGTGGCGACCTGCCGGCACTGGAAGCCGCCCGATTGGAGGCTGCCAAGCGCGGTAAAAATCTGGTCGATCCGCTCCGAACAGTAGTTTACCGGCGCCCAGGCAAGGCGGAGAAGGCGGTCGTGGCGCAGATGGCGAATTTCCTCGATTGCATACAGAATAGGCAAAAGCCCGTGATTTCGGCGGCGGCCTCGCTGCGTAGTTTACAGGTAATTTGGAAGCTCTACGAGGCCGAGGAACGCGGTATTGTCGCCGATCTCCGAGGAATATGATCATCTATGAGTAACTACACAGCAACGTTTCGTCCTCGCCCGCAACCGGGTTTGGGAGAGACTGCTATAGGTGCTGAAGAAGAGGCTTTGGTGCTTGATGTCCTTCGTCGCAAGGAGCTTTTCCGTTATCGCGGCGCCGCGCCCGACAGCACGCCGCCTATGGCAGCGCAGTTGGAAAAAGAGTTTTGCGCATATCACAACGTGCCGCACGCCCTCGCGGTCACCAGCGGATCGGCGGCCCTTGAGGTCGCACTTGCCGCCGCGGGCATCGGCCCGGGTGACGAGGTGATTCTCACCGCTTGGAGCTGGGTCTCCTGTTTTGTGTCGATTGTTCGCGTCGGGGCCCGTCCTGTGATGGCGGAAATAGATGATAGTCTGAATCTGAACCCGGCTGAGATCGTGCGGCTCACCACGCCCCGCACCCGGGCGGTGCTCGTCGTTCATTATCAAGGTGTTGCCGCCGATCTGGAACCAATTCTGGCCGAGGCTCGACGTCACAAGCTGCTGGTGATCGAAGATTGCGCCCAGTCATTGAGCGTGCGTTACCGAGGCAAACCCATCGGCGCATGGGGCGATTTGGCCACCTTCAGCTTCCAATACAACAAGGTGGCGACTTCGGGAGAAGGAGGCATGGTCGTGATGCGTGATCCCCGGCACTATGAGCGTGCAGTGCGCTTTCATGATTTGGGGCTCTACCGGGCGTATCATGCCGCCTTGGTGCCGCCGCAGGAACCAGCGTTTGCTGGCAGCCAGTTCCGCATGTCCGAACTGACTGCCGCCGTAGCGCTCGCCCAGTTCCGCAAGGTGGATCGGATGCGCGAGCATTGCCGAGCATTGCAGGATCGCATCCTGCCGCGCCTCAAGAAACTCAACGGGTTCACGCTCCGTCGTGTGCCGGATCCAACCGGAGATTTCGGCTTCGAGATTTATCTCCTGTTCGACGATCCGGAAATGGTCGAACCCTTCCGGTCGCAACTCGACGCGCGCAATGTCAACTGCGGCCAGCGCACTGGCACCTACCCGCAATACAACCGCGACTATGTGAAAACCGGCCTAGCGCATGCTCCGGGGGCCTCGCCTTTCCGCGGACTCCATCCATGGCCCGCACCCGGATATCGAGCCGAGGATTTTCCCAGGACAGAGGAGCTGACCCGGCGCTTTATCGCGCTTTCGTTAGGCTGGCTCTACACGGCGGACGATGCCGATTACATCGCCGAGTCGGTGCTAGCTGTGCATCGCAGTTTTATCGGACGCGGATCCATAAATATAACTGCCGGTGCACCCTAGTCGCCGGTGCGGAAATCTCGCGTGACCGATGCATCAGGCTGCAAACCGCATTTCGGAAGTAATCCCGCAACCCAAGATAGCGGTATTACATGGCATCCGACGGGTCGCCGGAGGAGCTATGCAGGTCCGGCCTGCTGGCGAGGCTGGTCTCGCGGCGCACGCCGCGTGGAGGCTCGGGCAGTTATTTTCGGATCGGGTTGGGGCAGACCCTGTGAGGAAAGGTAATTCCTACCCGGTTCACTTTGTTCCGACGCCGGGAGCGAGCGAACGACCCCGGATTGTCGCTACCGAGGATATGATCGCCCAACTCGGGAGCTTGCCCTCGGGCGATTCCTTGCCGGCATTGATTGATGGCATCGGGTCATCCGCCGCTTCTCCGGCCTTGGACTGGAGCGAACGCTTGGAACCAGGAACGGGCGACGCACGATAAGAGCATTTTGATAAGGAGAATATAACTATGAAGATCCAAAGCATCCGTTACCGGCCAGCCTTTGTGCTCGGCCTCGTGTTGAGTCTCTCGGCACTTGCTCAGGATCGGGCCTTCGATCGCTTCAAACACTACGATGCCCTCTACAATAACGGCCATGGTGACTCATTGAGCGCCGATGGCGCCGACCTCGGCTGGGGCGAAAGCCATTCACTTGATTCCTATATCAATACCTATCGCGCCTACCGAGACACCTACTGGCTCGACAAAATCGAGGAGCACTTCGACTTAGTGAAGGCCAACGCCACCAACCTCGGCGGCGCCAACTACGGTTGGCCTACGCCAATCTATTCCTATCAGCATCTTTTCAATAATAATTTTGAGATGGACGGTTCCGACGCTACCGAAGCTGAGGTGCTGACCAACGGCGGATACGAAACGGCCGGGAGTGACAGCGTGCCAGCCAGTTGGGTGCGAGAGGCCGGGACCAATACTACGGTTCTCCGCACAACTACGGCCGGTCAGTTTTTTTCCGGCACTGCAGGCCTGGCCATCCTATACAATGCCGGCAGCGCAGCCACCCTACGAAGCGACACGTTCACCCTCTCTCCGGGTCGACATTATAACCTGACCTTCATGGCCAAGACCAACGCCATCACCACCACTGCCAAACTTGAGATCTATAAGGTCGTCAGCGGTGTCTACACCTTAATTGCAGGTACGCCCGATCTCAACGAGGGTGCCATTCTCAAGGACGCCTGGGTTCAGAATGGTCTAAGCTTCACCGCCGGATTGACGCCGGGCGAGACCTACGTGGTTAAACTTAGGCTTGGTAAACTCGACCAATCCGGGTGGGCGGTCTACTTTGACGACCTCTCGATTAAGCCTGTTGAAACGGTCGTCAACGCGATCGAGAACGGGACCTTCGAGACTGCCGCCGCCGGAGATAGCACCCTCCCGGACAAGTGGACTCGTTACGGGTCAAGCACCATGGCTTATCTCTCGTCGGTCGCTGGCGAGTATCACGCTGGCAGCAAGGGTTTTGTTGTGAAGTCCGATGGAGTTGACTTTTGGAATCTGGCCCAGCGCATCAACTATACTCCCGGTGCCACCTACACGCTCACATTCTGGGGCAAGACCAACGCGGGTGCCACAGGCCGCGTCATGATGTATAACGCCACTGATGTAGTTGTGGAGATGGATCAGACCTTTAGCGGCACTTCCTGGGCTAAAAAGAGCTATACGTTCACCGCGCCGAGCACGCCCGGCAAGGTGCTTTACCTTTACCTGCGGCAGTCCAGTTACACCAACACATCTTGGATCGTCTATTATGACGACGTAAAAATCGAACCTTACGTGGAAAATGTGAACGCAAACCGCGAGTTCGAGTCGGTGAGCGGCAGCCTGCCCGTGGGTTGGGAGCGCTACCAATCCACCACCAGCAATGCTTTTGTCTCGGTAAACGTGTTGAATGAATATTACAGCTATTACACCGGCGTGGTTATCAAGTCCGATAGCTCGAGTGTGCCCATGCTCCGCAAGCAGATCTACCTTAATCCGGGCATGCTCTACACTGTGCGCTACCGAGGGCGGGTAAATGTGCCAGCCGCACAAGGCCAGGTGGAGATTTTTAACAACACAACTTCCTCTTCCGTTGCTAGTGACACTTTCTCAACCGTGGATTGGACGGGTCGGTCCTTTACGTTTACGGCACCGTCATCCATCACCGATGCCGTCTACCTCAGGCTTCGCCAGTCGACCACAGCGCCGAATGATGCGCAAATCACCTACTTCGACGATGTGGAGGTGGTGCCGGCCGCGCCGCGTGGCTTCGCCGGTTGGACCAGAGTCAACAAGACCACGGCGAATGCCTATGCTTCGAGAAAATACAATGAATTTGTCAGCGGTTCCGGACTAGTCATCGGAAACGACGGGTCGACCTCCGGTTATGTCATGCAACAACTCCGGGGTTATGACGCGTCAAAATCCTACAGCGTCTATTACTATGCCCGCACAAACAACGGCGGCAATGGGGCCAAGGTCGTCGTTTACAACGTCACTGCCGGCACCCAACTGACCACTAAAACCTCCACGGAAACCGCATGGGGATGGCGGCAGCAACTTCACTTCACGACGCCGGCCAACGTGACCGATGTGGTTGAGATTCGGCTCATGCAACAGTCGGATAATAACAGCGCCCACTTTGCCTACTTTGATGGCGTCTCGGTCGGCGAGCGGGCGCCGTGGCTGGTTCACGAGACCATGATCGCCCGGCCCATTTTGAAGTTTATCAAGACTGTTAGGGCTGATGCTGCGCTCAATGCCATCTACGGGACCAAGGCTACTGCGTATCTCGCTTTTATCGCGGATCAGGTATTGCCCAAATGGGATGCGTACTTCTCCGACTTGGGTGGCGGCAACGGCGTGTATCTTATGCCCACCGGAAACCGCAGCGGCGGCTCATTCTCCGGCCGTTCCCTTCCCCATAACCAATATCTGGTTGCCGCTGAGTGCTACCTACTGCTCGGCGACATCCAAAGCAACTCCACCTATACGACGCGTGCATCGAAACTCTTGAGTTTCTTTAAGAGCAAGCTGACGATTAACTCGGCGGCCGCCACTGCTTACGAATGGCCTTATTGGAGCTGGGCGGGCAGTTGGGATAACGGGCTTATCTACGGGAGTTACGAGGAGGATTCATCGCACGGCAATCTCGACGTCTCGGCTGCGATTATGGGCTATCGTTACGGGGTGGCCTTTACGGCCGCCGACATGGATAAGTTCGCTTCTACATTTGTTGATGCGATGTGGAACGGATCACTCTCCAGTCCCAACATCGGTCCGGTGGTTGATACCAATGCCGCCAGAACAGAATGGCTTTGGTTTAATTCTGATCTCTGGGGCTGGCTTCAACTCGCCGAAATCGATCCCGACGTCTGGACGATTGGAGACGCATTGATGCAACGCCGGATCGAGGATTCTCGGAAAACATCCTCCTTTGTCCGCAATGTCATGGCTGCCCTGGCCCTCTACAATCCGGAAATGCTTGTGAACGGCGATTTTGAGGCCGTCAGTACGGCCGACAGCACTCTGCCAGCCCGTTGGCAACGTTATCTAGCCTACACTACAAGCACCACCGCCTATCGCGACATCAACAATGCCTACTTGGGTAAAGCAGGACTTGCGAGTAAGACCAACGGCAGTGCCTGGAACATCACCCAACAGGCAATGGTGAATTATCTTCCCAGCACGCCCTATACCTTACGGTTCCGCGGCAAGGTCGGCACGACCAGCGTTCAGGCTCGAGCAGACGTGTTTAACTACACGTCCGTCAGTCTGGTGGGTAGCGCGTATGCCACCACGACAGGCTGGCAGGCTGCGAGCCTCCCGTTTACCACGCCTGCTGCAGTTTCCGACGATCTGCGGGTGGATCTATATCACAATCTCTACACCACCGCCGGTTACTTCGCTTACTTTGACGATGTGCGGGTTTTTGCCGAGTTCTGGGATTCGTTCGCGCCCAACGGCGGTTTCGAGGAGGTCGAGAGTTACGACACCACGCTGCCCCGCTACTGGACTCGCACCGGCACGACGCTGCCGGCCAATGCCGCGGTCAACAGCGGCGATAAGCTCCGCGGTAGCAATAGCGTGAGGCTAGCTCCCAGTGGCGGCACCGCCCAGCAGTTGATCTACCGGGTTCGTGATTTCGTCCCAGGGGCCAGTTATACCGTGAATTTCCAAGGGAAAACCACCGGCACCTGTGGCGTGAAAATACGCCTTCGCAACGAGACGAGCGCCAGCGATCTCGGCAGCGCTGCGGTTACAACGTCAAGCTGGTCGGCTGGCGCATTCACCTTCACAGCGCCGTCTACTGCGACCGATGAACTCAGGATATACCTCGAGCTCAACAACACGTCCGGCACCGACTACGGTTACCTAGACCAGCTCGGGCTCTTCCTCAATTGATGTCGGAAATAACCAGGCTGGCGGCCCCAAGGACCGCCAGCCCTTGTTTAAAAACGCAGGACTCGCCGGATATTGCCGGAGGCAATCAGCTCGCGCTCGTGCGCCGGCAGGCTGTTCTGGCGGATTTTAGCCCCTTGCGCGGGAGCGGACAGGATCGGACAGCAGGTGCCGAAGATCAAACGCCGCGCCGGAAGCATTCTCCGGAGGGTCTCGAGCGTAGTGAGACTTTCCGCGAACGAAATGTCGGCCAGGAAGTTGTCGTGCTGCGCAGCCAAGCGTTCAATTTCCCCATTATACAGCCCAGTGCACAGCACGGTTTGGCTGGAAAACCTTCGCAGAAAGTCACCGATGGCAGCCTCGGCCATGCCGACCACTTTCAGACCAAAATAGCGGTTCCGTTCGTCTTCGACGCGGCTTTGAAGAATGACAGTTATCGCGGCTTGCGCCAGCTCCGCCATGCACGCCTTGAGGCGCGGATGCGCGGGGCCGTAGTTATGGAAAGTCGGCATGAGCCGCACTACGCACAAGGGCTGCCGCCGTCGGCATTCGGCCAACTGCGAGTCCCAGCTTGCCAGCACTGGATTGATGATTGGTACCGGTTCGAGCGACTTGACCCCCCGCGTTGTGGCCCACAGAAGCCGGTTAGACGGCATGGGTTCCGGCAGGAAAGCCGCCCCCAGGTGCGAGACCAAGGCACGATCGATCCCGTGCCGGCGGAGATGGGCGACCAGTTCGCGGCCGCTGCGGTCAGGCACTGGCAAAAACGGCCAAGGGCCAAGAAAACAGTTTGTGTCGATCAACATGGGAGAAGTTCAGTCCAGTCCGAAGACACGCGCGGCATTGTCGTGAAGAATTTTGCGCTTCTCAGACGCAGAGAGACCGGAGCCGGTCACCCGAGCAATTGCGACCGTGGCGGCCCTCCCCGTCAGATCGGACCCGTAGAGCACGCGTTCCGGCCCGAGTTGCTCCACCGCATATTCCACCAAACCATCCACCGGCGTGCCGCCGGAGGTGTCGACGACGACATTCGGAAGCTCCTTTATTTCAAGCACGCCGCGTGCCTCGCAGCCACTCAGGTGAGCCATTATGATTGTGACATCGGGATACTTCCGGCCGAGCGCCGCGGTATCCTCTGGGTCGCTGTGGAAGCGGCGCTGGCGGATATGCTCCATGCTCCAACTGTGCTGGAGGACCGGCAGCCGCAACTGCCGGGCCGCCGCCATTACAGGGCCCATGCAGGCCGCGCGCGCGTTGTTGCAGTATTCCAGCTTGATGCCGACGAATCCGTATTGGGTCACACAACGCGCGACCTCGCAATGCACGGCCCGCTCGCCGAGCGTGGGATTAATAAAACACAGGCTGGAAAAAAAATTCGGGTGACGCCGCTGCAGGTCCGCGCTCTCGTCGTTGATGATCTGGATCTCTTTTTCGGTGGGGAAGGCCCCATGCCGCACGACATCCCCAAGCACCACCATGTGAGTGAGGCCCGCCGCACGGCCGTGTGCCACCAAGTCATCGATTGCTTGCGGACTCTTTCGTTGGTGGGCGAAAATAGGATGGGTGTGGGCATCAATGATGCGCATATCATGTCGGTGGGTGAATTTCTAATAACATTAGGTAACTAATCAGTTATTATAGCCAACTCAAAAACCATGATAATCCCCAAAAATATCATCGATTCGCACCAGCACGTTAATTGGAATCTGCGCAATACGGCCGACCTGATCGCCGATTGCGACGCGCATAATATCAGCCAGGCTTGGCTGCTGACTTGGTATCTCGGTCCGGCTGAACATGAGGCGACTGACTTTCAAGCGTTTTTGGACCCAGCGCTAGTGGCTGATGGCCAGGGTCACCCGGGAATTACGTTGGAATCATTGCTAGCCGCGCGCCAGCAGCATTCCGGCCGCTTTATTCTGGGCTATTGTCCAAATCCCCTTTGGCCTAACGCCGCCAAGCTGTTGGAAGTCGCCCATCGAATGCACCGGGTCAGGATCTGTGGCGAATGGAAATTTCGCCAACTCGTCGACGATCCACGCAGTTTGGAGATTTTCAGGATGGCCGGCCGACTTGGGCTGCCGGTCGTTTTACATCTTGATGTGCCCTATTTATTGGATGTGGATGGCCGACCAGTCTATCAACCGCGCTGGTTTGGGGGCACTATCGCCAATCTTGAAAACGCGCTTAAGGCATGTTCTGAGACCCAGTTCATCGGTCATGCCCCGGGTTTCTGGCGTGAAATTAGTGGCGATGCGGATGCTGATCCCCGCCAGTATCCCGATGGTCCCGTTGCTGCAGGCGGTAAGTTGGATCACCTCTTTGCGCGGTATCGCAACCTCCATGCGGATCTTTCCGCCGGCTCAGGCTTGTCCGCTTTGACCCGCGATCCGGAACACGCGGCACAGTTCCTGACCCGCCATGCGGATCGGTTGTTGTTCGGCCGCGACCACTACGAACAAAAACTGCATGCGTTTCTCTCCACTCTACCGCTCGCGCCGGAGGTCGTGGAGAAGATCTATTGGCGCAATGCCCAACGCCTGGTGCCGACTTCTTGACGATGACAACGCGATCACTGCGTCTTGGCCTCATTGGTCTCGATACCTCGCATGTCGAAGGCTTCGCGATGCTGCTCAATGACCCACGCCACCCGGAGCACATTCCCGGTGCGCGGATCGTGGCGGGATACCCCGGCGGTTCAGCTGATTTTCCGCTGAGTGCTGACCGCGTTGGCGGTTACACCCAAATGTTGCGTGAGCGATTTGGTGTCACGATGGTGGACCATCCAAGCCAGTTGGCTGGGCTGGTGGATGCCATCCTCCTGACCTCAGTCGACGGCCGCATCCACCGTGACCAGTTCAGTACGATTGCGCAATTGCGTCTGCCAGTATACATCGATAAACCTTTCACGACAACAACGGCTGACGCCCAGGCGATTGTGGCGATGGCGCGCCATTATCAAACTCCGGTTTTCACTTGCTCCAGCCTGCGCTACGCTGGTGCGCTCCGGGAAGCTTTAGCCGACGATGTTGCCGGGAGAATCATCGGTGCTGATTTCCACGGGCCGCTGCCCTTGGAGCCTACGCAACCGGGCTTCTTCTGGTATGGCATCCACACGGTTGAAATGCTCTATGCGACTTTGGGTCCGGGTTGTAGGCGCCTGCGCGTAACCTCGACGGCCGGTCACGATACCGTGGCCGCCATTTGGCGGGATGGGCGTATTGGTGGCATTCGCGGATTACGCGGAGGCAAGCACGCATTCGGCGGGATGATTTATCGGGAAAAGGGCAACCAACCGGTCGATGTCAATGGGGGCGTTCGCGCGGACATTGGCCTTACTATCGCCATCTTGCTTTTTTGCCGAGAAGGCGTGCCGCCGGTTGCGGTAGACGAATCGCTTGAGATTGTGCGGTTCATCGAGGCGGCGAACGAGAGCCGCGCACAGTCCGGCCGTGAAGTAATGCTGTGAACGATCCCGCGTGATGTCGCGTGATATACTACACGTAGACTTATACGAATGGAGCTAAGATTGGGTGGCGACGGTGACGAAGAGCTTCCCGGCCTTCGCGCACGGCCTGCGCTTGAAAGCCGAAGTAATGATAAAGCGGGCACTACACGCGCGGCGCAACGCGGTTTCCGTCGTAGCCACATCACGCCCGCCGCGGACTCTCCTCTGAAAGTTTTTTCGCGCTGCAACCGAACTGACGAGCTTGGGTTAATCAGAGAGGCGTGAGCCAGACCCTTTTCGCCGTTTCTGGCAGTGTCCTCCGGTTGAGGGATGCATCGCGCGGGCGGGACTGGCCCCGCGTCGTGCGACTTTGGAGCCGTTTCTCCCAGTGCTGTTCGGATGCAGTCAAAGGGACTGGGCAGTTGCGCGCGTCAACTGGTCAAACAAATCGCGCAGATCAAAAGCGTGGACGTGATCGTGCCGGTGCGCCGCGCCGGCGTCGCCATCGCACTGCGGCTGCGCAAAGCCACCACCCCTGAACCTTCCACCGCCCAGCTGCTCGCCCACCTCGGCCTCCGCCTGCCCGAGGGTGCCCGGGAAATCGGCCTTGTAGTGGGTGATGTAATTGACATGCCCATGGTCGGTGGGCTGCACCATCGCTACACGCGGCGCGCGGCGTGACATGCCACGGTCGGGGAGGCTCGGGATCACGACGGCCGGGGGGGGGATTTGATTCGACTGGAAGGCGTCCGTCCGGCTCAGCAGGTTCAGGCGTCGCGATCGGGTCGTCGCAAACCCTGAATCGTCCAAGGTGAACGTCTCCACGCGCCGCGAGTTGTTGGCGCAGACGTCAAGCGGGATGCCGTTTGAGCGCGGGACGGAGGATCCCGCGACACCGGCGGCGAGAATTGCGCGTCGATGTGACCTCTTTTGCACGAGGATTGCGTTTTCGTCACCCACAGGTTTGGCATCGGGCGGGAGTTCCGCGCGAAGTTCGGCCGGCCCCTGAACAAGGCGCAGCGCGAGGTCGAACTGCCCGCATATGTCCGCGCATTCGCGTCAGGCGAGGGCGAACACAATCAGGCTCTTGGCTCGATTTTCGGATTCGCGCCGGTGAATTGGCTGTTCAATTGGTCGGCGGCGGAAGCGAATTCGGCATAGACAGTCTCGGGCAGGTGAGGGGTAAGGATAATCATATATTTTCTGAGTTGGTATTTATGGATGACTTGGCCGGCCCTGAACTCCGGAGGGTCGGGACCGGAACGAAACGCCGCTCGTACCGGGAGCCAGAGGCTCGGCGGAGGCGGACGGGCGGCGGTGCGAAGTGAAGGCCGCGACCTTCCGGGGCATGGCCGGTCCCTCCGCCGGGGCGACGGTCGGCGGGCCGCGGCTCGGAGCGGCCTGCTGTCCGTGACGTGACGGTGCGACTGCCACGATAAATCTGAGTCTAACCGCGACCGAATTGAATCGTCGGTTCCGAGCCGCGCGGCCGGCGAAAATCTCAGCGAACGCGACGAATCATCCGGAGGCACGCGGTCAATTCGTCACGAGCCTCGGGGTAAGCCTCATACGCTGGTTGTCACTTGGCAGTTCCGTGCATATGGGTCTTAAGGTGAGACATGCGTGACTCGCGTCCCCTAAAGGTCAGTTTCTCCTTCTATCCGACCGACCTGGCGGCGCTGGCAAACCTGGTGGCGGGGATCAAAGCGGCAGGAGTAGATGTCCGAAGTGCCACGGTGCTCCGTGCTCTGATTCATCTCACGGTGCCCAGCGAGATGATCGCCCGAGCGGTTCGGTTGGCCGGCAAGAACGCGCTCGGGACCGGGGCCCCGAGCGGCGAAATCGTCAGTGGGCATCCGACCGTCGATTTGCCCGAGACTGACGTGAAAAAACTCGATGCCGTGGTCTCACACTTGGCTAGAGCCAAGATCATCGCAACCCGGGCTTACGTCGTTCGAGCCATTTTGCGGGCCGCGCCGGACGGCAAGAAACTGGCGCCCAGAGTCAGGGAATTCCTCGCGGACTTTCCAAACAAACCCCGTGGGCTTTCCAAGATCAGGCTGTCGCGACTCGCAAAGGCCAATCCCTGATGCCGGGCGTATAACGTATGAAAGCGGTCGGCGACTCATGATGCGCCACCGGATTGTAATTTCGGGCGTCATCCGTGAGGCGGAAGCGAAGTTCCGTGGTGTCTGTCATCACCGGAGCGCTATTGTCGTATGGCTTTAAGTAAACCGAAAATAATTTCGTATGGCCGGTCGCGAGTAGTGGCCGAGTAGTGGCGTAGTAGCGATGTAGTGGTGGCGAAATGAGATTTTCCTAGCGGACGTGAGGGGTGGCGTGTCCTCGGATTTATGGGTGGGCAGTGCGGCTGGTGCCGCTCAGGTCAGGTCTGGGTGACATTGAATTGTGAAAGCAATTACTTGCTTTTAGCGGTGTCTTTCGGGCGGCAGAATCGTGGGTTAAGTCTTCGGCGTATGGTTTTTAGAATGGCAATCATATGGGTTTTAGATATGACTGAACCATGGTGAGATTCGATAAGCCCTGTGTGGCCGTGAAAGGTGCTGTGGAGTACTTCCGCGAGCACATGAAGCTGGGCGATTACCTGACTCAGGAAAGCGGGGTGGAGATGACCTGGGTGGGACGTGGGGCGGAACGTCTTGGTTTGTCGGGAACGTGTGATCTCGCGCAGTTCGAAAGCCTGTGTGCGGGTCGACATCCGCTGACTGGGGAAAAGCTGACCGTGCAGGACAAAGGGGAAAACCGACGGGTCTGCTTCTTTGGTCAGATTTCTCCGCCCAAGGACGTTTCAGTGCTTCATTTGGTCGGCGGCGATGAGCGGATCGGGCGTTGGTGGCAGGAGGCGGTGTCCGAGACGCTGCTTGAAATGGAGGCCGTCACGGCGACCCGGGTACGGCGTGCCGGTCAGAACACTGACCGCTGCACTGGCAACATGGTGGCGGCGGTCGTCACTCATGACGCCAATCGGGCGCTCGATCCGCAGCTTCACACCCATGTGTGCATCATCAACGTCACCTACGATGAGACCGAGGGCCGATGGAAAGGGGTGCAGCCTTCGGGATTCTTTCGCCACCAAGGCTATCTGCGGGAGGTCTGCTACAACAAACTAGCCGGACGGATGCAGGCCGCCGGGTATGACCTGGAACCGGGGCACCGCCTCGGCTTTGCGGTGAAGGGAGTGCCGCCGGAACTGCGGGAAATGTTCAGCAAACGCCGCCGCGAGATTCTCCGGCGGGCCGCGGAGACCGGTGCCAAATCTCAAGATGAGTTGCAGGCGATCACCGCTCGCACTCGGGCCGGGAAAACCAAAGCGACCGCCGCGACCCTGCGCGCTGGATGGCTGGCGGAGGCGGGTGATCACTTGGAACCGCTTCGGGCGGTGGTGGCGGCCGCGAACGGTTCCCCGGCAAAGGTCGAACCGATCACTCCGTTGGAGGCGTTACGGTCGGCGGAGGCGCACGTCTTTGAGCGCAGGTCCGTCGTCGATAGCCGGCTCCTTCTCCGCGAGGCCCTCATCGCCGGTCGGGGGCGGGTGGCCTTGGATGCGCTCAAACGGGCGCTGGCGAGCCACGAGCAATCCGGTGACCTCGTGCGGATCGGTGACGAGATCGCGTCGCGCGAAGGGTTGGACGCGGAGCGCGAGTTCACCGATTGGGCGCATGCTCAAACCAAGTCGTGGAAGCGGCTCGGCAACGTGCCGGCGCAAAAGTCGCTCGGCGCGGACCAATTGGCCGCGGTGCGCGGAGTGCTCGGCGCAGCGTCGGGGGTGGTCATCCTCCAGGGCGACGCCGGCACCGGCAAGACGACCTGTCTCAAAACGGTTGTCGCGGGGATCGAGCATGCGGGGGGCCGGGTGTTTGGTTGCGCACCGTCGTCGGGTGCCGCCGACGTGCTGCGCCGGGAAGTCACCCCGGAGGCGGATACGCTGCAGCAGTTGCTGGCCAACGAAGTTCTTCAACAAGCGACGAAGGACCGGGTGCTCATTGTCGACGAAGCCGGTCTCGTCTCGGTGCGACAGATGCGCGATCTCTGCCGCCTCGCGGCGCGGAACGGCAACCGCCTCCTATTGGTCGGCGACATCAAGCAACACGCGTCGATCGAGGCGGGAGACGCCATTCGGTGCATGCAGGAGTTTGCGCGCGTACCGGTCTTTCATTTGACCGAGATCCGGCGACAAAAGGACCCGGCGTACCGGAAGGCGGTGGCCCGGCTGGCCCGCGGTGACGCGTTTGGCGCTTTCAACCAGTTTGCCCGGCTTGGCGCCGTCTGTGAACGGCCGGAGGGCGCCGGGCTCTGGCAGGAAGCCGCGGCGGACTACGTGCGAACGGTGCGGGCGGGAAAATCGTGCCTGGCGATTTCACCGGTGTGGGAGGAAATTCATAAGTTCACGGCGGCGGTGCGCGAGCAACTGCGCTTGGCGGGTGGACTCACCGGTGACGAGCATCGGGCCATAACGGTCGAGCCGTTCAAGTGGACGCGAGAAGAGCGCCGCAGAGCGCAGAACTACCGGCCCGGCGATGTGCTCACCTTCCACCGTGCGTGGGGCAGTTTCCGCAGGTTCGATACGGCGACAGTGGTGCGGCAGGAAGGACGGCAGTTGGTGCTGCGCGATGGGGCCGGTTGCGAACGCTGGCTGGAGCCTCGTCAGGCCAGCGGTTACGAAGTCGGCACGACCAGCGAGATTTCGGTCGCGGTCGGCGAGCGTCTGCTGATCCGGGCGAATGTGAAACCGGCGGATTTGCGCAATGGCGATCTGGTCGAGGTCGCGGCCATCCGCCAAGATGGCGAGATCGCGCTCAAGGATGGACGGACACTTCCGGCTTGGTTCCGCGGATTCACCCATGGATATGCGACCACGTCCCACGCATCGCAGGGCAAAACGGTGGATCGCGGCATTCTGCTGATGGCCGATGCGGGCATCGCGGCCGGCAACCTGAAGCAGGCCTACGTCGCGAATTCCCGCTTCCGCGAAAGCCAGATGATCTACACTTCCGATCGTGTGGCCGCCCGCGAGGCGATGATGCGTCCCAGCGACCGGAAGCTCGCCCTCGAATTGGTGGAACCCGGCCCGACCGATACTTCATCGCCCCGGCGCTCCTGGCGCATTCGCTGGGCAACGCGCATTGCGCCGGTCGCCGGAATCAAAGCGGCATGATGCATGGCGCACGAAACGAGCCAACAAGGCAGCCTCACGGCTGGGCGCGTCCCGGTACTCGGCGGGATTTCTGAGGAACAGAGGATCCGCCTGATCGGCGAATTGCTCTGCAAAGGCATCATCTGTTCGCCAACGCTTCACCCGCCAGTGGCGTGTGTTGATGGCGTTTCGAATACAGCCGCCTTCGCCGCCGAAGATCGAATTGTCGATTACCTGCGTCGGCATCAACCCGCCTCGCCGGCGGAGATCCGGTCGGTCTTGAACCTGTCGCGCACCGGCGCTTACCGCGCCCTGCGGCGTTTGTTGTCAACGGGCCAAGTCGTGTCCAACGGCGGGCTAACATCGGCGGCGGCTTACCGGCTGGTCGATCCGTCCCGGAACTGATGAACGGTTCAGAGACGTCGCCAACGCCGCCTGGGACGGTCGTGCCCGTCGCGATCTACACCCGCGTATCAACGGACAACCAGGTCGGCGGCCGCTTCGACTCCTGCGAGAGCCAACTGGCGATCTGTCGTGATTTCATCCGGCGCAACAGCGGGCTCGGCTGGACGGAGGTTGGCCACTACACCGATCCGGCCGTCTCTGGTAGTTCGATGAACCGCCCAAGTCTGCAGGCGTTGATGCGACACATCGAGACCGGGGGCGTGAAGGTGATCCTAATCTTCAAGTTGGAGCGAATGTCGCGCAACATCGACGAGTTCGGGCCGTTCCGCAGCTTCCTGCGGAAGCATGGCTGCCGGATGGAGAGCGCCACCGAGGACATTTCGGAAAGCACGCCTTCCGGGCGGCTCAAGAACAACCTCATGCTGAGTTTCTCGCAGTACGAGAAGGAGAACACCGCGGAGAAGACGCAGGTGAAAATGCTACAGCAGGCGAAGCGCGGTTATTGGAATGGGGGCGCGGTGCCGTACGGTTATGCCTATGACAAAAACACGCAGACGTTGGCGCCCCATCCAGAGGAGGCGCCCATCGTGCGGCGCGTCTTTGCCCAAGCCGCGCAATTGGTCACGTTGGAACACGTCGCTGACGCACTCAATCAGGAGGGGTTGCGGACGCGCCCACGGGTGTTTCGGCGGACGGACGGGACCGAGCGCACGATTGGTCAGAGGCGCTTTCGTTCCGATGGGCTCCGGATGATGGTCACCAACCCAATCTATCGGGGCGTCATCCGCTACGCCGGGCAGGAATACCCGGGTCGACACGGGGCGTTGGTCTCGTCCGATACTTGGGAGCAGGCGAACGCGGCGGTGGCGAAACTCATCCGCCCGGCGCCCGCGATAAAGCTCAAGCAGGATAAACATTTTCACCTGTTGAAGGGGTTGGTTCACTGTGGCTGCTGCCATCGTGCATTGGTGCCACACGCGAGCGGCAACCGGCCGGCCTCCGGCGGGCACTATCGCTACTATTACTGCAGCAACTTCGTGAAGGAGCGCGCGGGCGCGCGCTGCCCAGTCCGGCACATCGCCGCCGGATCGCTAGAAACCGTCGTGGTTCAGTTCCTCGGCGAACTCGGCAAGCACCCGGATATCATCAGCTCGGCGGTCGGGAGTTCTCAGACGCGCCGTCAGGTGCGGATGCAGGAGCTGAAGACGGCGCTCGGCAAGCTCGACCGAGAGATGGCCGCCACCAGCACGAGGATCCGTAACTGTGTCGAGGCGATGGCGGCGGGCGGAAAACTGATCGCAGAGGAACTGGTCGAGGAGATTGGGAGCCTCAAGGACCGCAAGCAGACTCAGACCGTGGAGCGCCAGCGCCAAGCCCAGGAACTGGCCGCGTGCGAAGGGGAGGTGCTCGATGAGGAGCGTGTGCGGAGTTCCGTCGCGCGTTTCGGGCAGATCCTGCAGGGGCTTTCCCGAGACGAGCAAAGGGCCCTGGTCGGCGCGTTCGTCGACCGGATCGACGTGCGTCCGGGTGTGGGCGATGATGAAGCGCCGAAACTCGTCTCCGTTCGCCGGCTGGAGTTGCGCATGAAGCTGAACCTCCCGCGACTGGTCGATGGAATGGAGCAGCGACTGCTCGTGAAAGGAGATGAACGCCCGTCAATGAAACCGGGTATGGTGATCACAGCGCAGGTGGCGCTCGGGCAGCAAGGCCGCGCGAATCAGTCGTTGATTCTCACGCCGTTCAGGTGCGGGGAAGAGCAGACGTTGAGTCCGACGGTTGCCGCAGAACCGCCGAAAGGGGGCACGGCCGATCACCCGATCCTGCAGGCGCGCGCCTGGCAGCGGATGCTGGCAGCGAGCCCGGGCCTGAGTCTGCGCGGGTTGGCCAAAAAAGTGGACGAGACTCCGTCGACTCTGGTCCACCACTTCAAGCTGTTGAAGCTGGTCCCCGGGGTTCAGAGTTTTCTCGCCGGACTTCGCGACCCCAAGGCGATTCACTTCTTCAGCCTTCGCCGCATGATGCCGCTCGCGAGTGTGGCGGAATCGGACCAACGAAGGGTGTTCGCCCAGATGAAGGACGAGTTTAGAGCAAACGGAGCTGTGGTCGGTGGAGGTTGTTCGGTCGCGGTGCGTTCACAGCAAGCGCCGGGGAATCGGATCCGCGAATTCTGATGGATAAGAGTGCGTTGCCGCAGGCAGGCTGCGGCAAACATACCCCGGGCCGGGATCGAAACTCGAACCCGCAAGTGTTCATCACTTCCCTCGAAAACCCTCACGGAATCAGATGAAAATCGACTATTTCCATATCCCAATCCGAAGAAACGAGGGTGGGTGATGAACACTCACTTTCGCAAGAACAGGCGGATTCGACCCTTCCGAAAAGTGTTCATCACTCACCCTTTCTTCGCATCGAAAAACGAATGGCTGCCCGAGCTGGGATCGAACCAGCGACCAAGTGATTAACAGTCACCTGCTCTGCCACTGAGCTACCGGGCAGTGGCTTTCACGCGACCTGACCGCGCAAAGGAAGGGTGGAAAAACACGGCGGAGGGGCGGGTTGTCAATGCTCGTTTTGAACGTCCCGGCCGGTGACGATCTGCTGCCCGCGAAACCTGCACCGGCGCGACGCTTTGCGGGGGGCCGCCGCCCTGCCACGCGCGCGCTGAGCGGGCCTTGGCTACCAGGCCGCGCGATACAATTCGACCACCTGGGCCGCGGTCGGCAAAACGGGGTTTTGCTGCGGGCTGCCCGACGCCAGGGCATCGCCGGCCATCTTCTCCAGCGAC
>JBKJRG010000791.1:0-7231 GCA_046594805.1 Opitutaceae bacterium
GAGTAGCCGCGGCCTTCCTGCAGGAACTTCGGCATCCACGCCCGCAGGATTTGCCACGTGGTGTTGATGCAGGCGATGACGAAGAAAACCACCAGCATCCGGCGGCTGAAAATGACCCGCGCAAAGCTGGGGCGCGGCGGCCCCCGCACGTCGCCGGTGCCCGGCACGGGGGGCCGGAGCGGGTTGCCCCGCAGCAGCACGAACCATGGAATGATCCACAGCAGACCCACCCCGCCGACGACGAAGAACGGCACGCGCCAGGTGCGCGGGTCGGACGTCATCAGCACCTGCATGATCAGCGGGGTGATGACCGCGCCCAGGGAGGCGCCGCTTTGCAGCAGCCCATTCCCCATCGAGCGCTGTCGTTCGTCGAGCAGGAGCCGCGTCGTCCGGATCGCACACGGCCAATGTCCGGCCTCGAAGAAGCCAAGCAGCGTGCGGCACACGAGCAGTTCATCGTAATTCTTGACGAACCCGGTCACAAATCCCGCCACCGACCACAGCGCCAGCACCAGCGCATACAGCCAGCGGAGCGACACGCGATCGGCCAGCCATCCGAACACCAACGAACCTGCGGCAAACGCGTAGCCGAAGACGGCCTCGACATTTCCATACTGCGTCTGTGTCAGCCCGAACTCCCGGCTGATCCGCACCGACGCGTTGGCCAGCGTCTGCCGGTCCATGTAATTGATCGCGGACGCCAGCAAAAGCATCCCGCACACGATCCATTTCCAGTTAGGGCCGCTCGCGTTCTGGCCGGAAGTCCCAGAGAGGGTCATTTCGATAATGTCGCACTCGCCACGAAATTCGCCGCGTCATCCGTGCTGCCGCTCCCGGTGTACTTCGCCACCTGCGGATACGGGAAGAGCGGACGCGTGCGGGTGACCCGCCCACCCTGGTCGCGACGCTCCGCCATCAGCTTCTCGGGCGCCTGGCCCTGCTCCACCCAGCGGATAAGGGCATCCAACTGGTTAATCGGCGTCGCCCCGGGTCCGCGAAAACCATGATCCACCCCCGGCACCAGGAACAACCGCGCAAACTGCGCCGTCTTTTCCGCGCCGCCCATGTGCTGCTGCACCCGCCGGTAATAATCGATCGATCCCCCGACGGGGACCAGCTGATCGGACTGCCCGTGAAAAATGATGAGCTTGCCGCCACGGTCGCGAAACGCGGTGAGATCGGGATTGTCCGTGCCGAAGACCGCGCCGTATTGCTCGACCGACTGCTGCCAGCGCAGCTCGAAGCCGGCGGGGGTCAGGGTGGTCCAGTCCCACTTGGGATCCTGGACTAGAAAAAAGCGAACGTAGTCCAGGCCGATGATGAAGGGGTTCCCCGTCAGCGGCGTGCCGGCGGTGCCGGCATGCGAATTGAGATCGGTTCCGCGCGTCAGGCCATGCCACATGAAACTGCCGTCTTGTTTGCGAGGGCCTTCCCAGATTCTTCGGACGACGTCGGCGTCGGCGGTGGTGAACGTTCCCTCGCCCACCTTCGTGCCGACGAGCGCCTTCGGATCGTAATCGCAGCGCGTCGGATCGTCGATCACCCCGTCGGTGACTCCATCCGCTCCATCGCACGCGATTACCGCCGCCGCCGTGGCCGCATCGAGTTTTGCCTTCGAGACAAAATTGCCGGCGGCGAGCATCATCACCTGCGGCCAGATCGTTACGGGTATGAACCGGGTCCAGTTGACTGCCGGGCAACCGGACAAAATCCCTTCGTAGTCAGCCGGGAAGCGCTGCGCCTCCATCAATCCCTGGCGGCCGCCCGTCGAGTTGCCCACGAAGTACGAAAAGCCCGGCGCCCTTCCGTACAGCGCTTGGGTCAGCGCCTTCCCCACGACGGTCATCTCGTGGATACCCAGGTAGGCGTTGTCCTGGATCAACGGCCAGTTCAGCCGCCCGTTCGCATCGAGCGCAAAGCTGCCGCTGCCGCCCTCGTGCCCGGTGTCCGTGGCGCCCGCCACGTAGCCCAATCCGGCCGGGGCGCGCACGCTGCTCGCGTTGCCGCCCACGAAACCTCCGCCGCCATTGCCGCGGAAGCGTCCATTCCAGCCCGTCATCGGCAGCGCAATGAACACCTTCACCCGATCGCCCGCGGGCGGGTGCGTGACCGTGGCAGTCACCCGACAAACACCGTCGGCGGGATCGAGCACGGCCGAATCGATCGTCGTGTTCGGCAGCGAGACTTTCAGCAAATCGTCGCAGCCGCAAAGCGGAACCGCGTCCGGGAAAAGCGGCTCCGGTCGGGAATCGGCGGCCCAGGCGGACGCGAGGGCGGGACCAAGTGCGCAGAGCCACAGGGCCCTCATCGTGATTCTCATGTTCGGGGAAGTTTGGAGTTTGGGGTTTGGAGTTCGGAGTTGGCCGACCCAATCGATGGCGGGTTGAAATGGGAGCGTGCCGTGCAGGGGCGGATTCTCCGCACTAAAACAATTCCGCCTGCGTTTCCTTTTTCGGGACCGGGGCCGGCGCGGAGCTTGCAGCCGACATTCCGCCTTCACCGTAGCGTTTGCGCGCATCCGCGGCGGTCGAGCGCATTTCGAAGCCATCGAGCAGCCGGAACAGTTCCGCCGGCTGCGGCGTGCGCCACTCCGGTTTCACCGGCGGCAGTCCGAGGTTCAGCGTCGTCAACTTCAAGTTCAGCCGCAGCCGGTCGGCCTGGGCGGCCACGACTTCGCGAAACCGCTCGGGTTTCAGCTCGGCCGCTTTCTGGATGACGCACTCCACGCTGCCACCGCACTCGGCCAGCCATTTCGCCGCCGTTTTCGGTCCGACGCCATCCAGCCCGGGAATGTTGTCCGACGTGTCGCCGACGAGCGCGAGGTAGTCCGCGATTTGTGCGGGCGGCACGCCGAATTTTTCCTGGACCCCCGCAGCATCCAGTAACCGCCAGCCGAGCTTCGGGTTCGCCGAGGGCGGCGGGAGCATGATCTTGATCCGGTCGCCGACGATTTGGGCGAAGTCCTTGTCGCTGCTGACGATGATCACGTCGTGGCCCGCCTTGGCGAGCGTGACCGCCTCGGCCGCGAGCAGGTCGTCGCTTTCCACACCGTCCTGTTCGATCCCGGCCAGGCCCATGGCGCGGGTCAGCTCTTTGATCGGCTCAATCTGCTGACGCAAGGGATCGGGCATCGGCTTCCGTTGAGCCTTGTAAGCGGCCAGCAATGCCACCCGCTCCCTCGACTCGCCGAGATCAAAGAACACCAGCGTGGAATCCGGTTTCTCCAGGTCCATCAGCTTCCAAAGCGATTTGCACCAGCCGTGGAGTGCCCCGGTCGGAAACCCAGTGGAAGAGGTCAGCTCCGGCAAGGCATGAAAGCAGCGATAGGCGAGGTTGAAGCCATCGATCAGGAGCCATTTGGGCATGGGGCAAACAGAGGGACGCGGCGGCGCGTGGTCAACGGCGCACGGTCGGGCGAGTCTTGGGTTTCGGGTCTTGGGTCTGGGGTTGAAACGCCGCGCGACCGCATGGCGGCGAGCGCCAGCCTTACCCTCCCATTTGCGGAAGAAATTCCCTTGTCCGTCTGGTCGAGGAGGAAGTTACTCTTCCACCGCCATGACCCCACAAATTTCTCTTTTGAAAATCGTGCTGGCTGGCCTGCTGATCGCGTCAGGCCTAACCGCCGCCGAGCCGGGCGCGGATCTCATTGTGGTGAATGCCAAGGTCATCACCGTCGATGCCGGCTTCAGTCGAGCTTCCGCGGTGGCGATCAAGGACGGCGTGTTCGTCGCCGTCGGAACCGATGCGAAAATTCGCTCTCTCGCCGGAGAGCGCACCAAGGTGATCGACGCGAAGGGCCGCACCGTGGTTCCGGGCCTGATCGAATCGCACGTCCATGCCACGGGCGCCGCCCGCGGTGAAGCGGTGGTGCCGTTCCAGCAATTACACTCAATCGGAGAGATCCAGGACTGGGTCCGCCGCCGGATCGCGGAGATGCCCGCCCGCAGCTGGATTCAGCTCCCCCGCGTGGACGTCACCCGAATCAAGGAACGTCGGATGCCCTCGCGGGCGGATCTCGACGCGGCGGCGCCGGACAATCCTGCGGTCTTCACGTGGCAATACGCCAATCGCGTCGTCCAGATCATGAACTCCGCCGCGCTTGCGGCAGCGGGCATCGCGCGAGACACCACGCCGCCGCCGGGCGGCAAAATTCACCTCGACGCCAGCGGCGCGCCGACGGGCATGATGGAAAACTCGGGCGCGCTGCTGACGAAGTTCCTGCCCGGCCGCGCGCTGCCTCCGGAAAAATACCACGATTCGCTGGTGCAGCTCCTGCACCGCTACAACGAGGTCGGCATCACCAGCATCGGGGACCGCAACTCGAACCCGGAGGGTTATCGGACCTACCAGCAGCTGAAGGCCGACGACCGGCTCCCCGTGCGCGTTACGGTGACGATTGGTTTGAATTCCGACGGCACCGAGGCCGGCACGGAAAAAGTCATTACGGCGATCCCGTTCAAAACGGGCGATGGAGATGACTGGGTGCGCGTTGGGCCGCTGAAGCTGGGCGTCGACGGCGGCGCGCTCTACGGCACGGCCTACATGCGCGAGCCCTACGGGCCCAACGCCTTTTCGCTCTATGGGATTTCGGACCCGGCATACCGCGGTGATTTGCGGCTGAGCCCGGACAAACTCAAGGCGATGATCCGGACGGGGCACCGGCTGGGCTGGCAGATGTCCTCCCATGTCACCGGCGACGCCGGGGTCGACGCGGTCCTGGATGCGGTGGAAGCGGCCAACGCCGACAGCCCGATCGCGCCACGGCGCTACAACCTCATTCACGCCTATTTTCCCGACGCGGGCACGGCGCAACGGGCGGCGCGTTTGGGCGTGGCCGTCGACACGCAGCCGGCCTGGTATTACAAGGATGGTGACGCGCTCGTGGAGGCGCTTGGACCGGAGCGGCTCGCGCAATTCATCGGCCTGAAAATCTGGCGCAATGCGGGCGTAAAGGTGGCGCTCAACGCCGACCACATGCAGGGCTTCGATCCGGACACGTCGCTGAATCCCTACAATCCCTGGCTGGCGATCCAGACCGCCGTCACGCGGCGGACGGAAGGCGGCAAGGTATTCGGCCCGCAGCAGAAGATTTCGCGGGAAGAAGCGCTGCGCATGGTGACGATTGACGCGGCCTGGCTGAGCTTCGACGAAAAGCGCAAAGGCTCGATCGAAACCGGCAAGCTCGGCGACCTGGCCATCCTCTCGGCCGACCCTCTTACCTGCGCGGAGGCGAAGATTCGGGAAATCCGCGCGGACGTGACGGTGGTCGGCGGAAAAGTGGTTTTTGAGCGGGCCGCGCGCTAGCGTTACTCTGTTACTTACCTTTTCAAAACTCGGGTCGTTTCATTTTCACGTATTACGTGAAAATATCTTTGAAACCCGCACGGGAAAGCGGAGGAAAATGACAGAGCAATACTAGGCGGTGCCGTAAAAAACATCATCCCGGGCCGCATCGTAGGGGCGTCGCTTGACGACGCCCGCGGGCGCCGACCAGCGGCGCCCTACAAAGTGGCCTAGCCTTTCTCGGGCCCGCCGGTGCTGTAGATCAACGCCGGCGTGCCGGGATGCGTGTTCTGCCCGAGATACATCCGGGTCAGGGTGCGCTGCACCGTGAATCCGTGCTTTTCCACCAGATTGTTACCACCCGAATTCGGTGCCGGCACATCGACGAAAACACGGCGGCCGGCAACGCCGGCAAGAAAGGCGTTGAACAACGCGGCTGCGTCCGCGGGCGTCCCCGCGATCCATGGCCCAACCTGGATGGCCGACGCGCCCTGCCGGGCGACCAGGTAGCCGGTGATTTCTCCGTTTTCCCGACGCACGAAACACCAGTCCGGATTCCGCGCCCGCAATGCCCGGATGACATGCGCCCGATCCGCGCCGAAGATGGGCGCGTCGAACCGCGCCACATCTCCCAGGTCGTCGGAGGAGAACCGCGACACGGCCGCCGGGGTTTCCGGCGCGACCGCCGGGGCAATCCCCTCGTAGCGGGAAATCTCATACTCATCGACGAAACCCATCGGCACGTAGACTTTTTTGCCCAGCGGGGTCGCGTCGAGCTTGATCGACGACACGCCTGCCCGCTGCAGATACGCGATCGACTGACGCAGGAGGGCCGTCCCGACGCCGTGGCGCCGCTGGTCCGGATGCACGAGGACCATCCCGATCCAGCCGAAGCGCTGGCCGTAGCGGATCGTGGTCGCGGTACCAGCCGGCTGTCCCCCCACCTCCGCAATGAAGCAACCCTCCGGTTCGAATTCCAGGTAACCGCGCCAGTCGGGTTCGGTTTGATTCCAGCCCGCGAGCTGCCGCACCTGATGCGCAAACGCGATATCGCCGGCGCCAAAACCGCGGAGGACGACCGACGCTTTTCCCGGTTCAGCCACGGCGACCGACGTTGGTGCCGGGATTCGGATCGTACTGCGTGCGGGCGGCATTGAGCACGTTGCGGCCTTGGGCGAAGAGGCTCATGCGCTGGTTGAGCGGGTTAGCGCAGCTCGGCGACGCGGATGTTTCTGAACTCGATCTTCATCTTCAGCTTCTGGTGAATTTGGAGGCCGATGGGGCCCGGCTTGTCGTACTGCGGATCGCTGTATTGGGAAACGCGGTTTCCGTTGATGAAGACGGTGAACGTCGACCCGCGCGCCTCGATTCGCAGCGTGTTCCAGTCGCCCAGCTTCAGGTATTTGCCGGCATCCTTCGCCTGGTACTGCTCCGGGTACCCCCGTTTGTCCAGATAGAATGAGCCGGTGAGGTCACGCTTCTGGCTAATCGAAGTTCCGATCTGCACCTGCAGCATGGGCGCGCGCATGAAGACACCGCTGTCGGGGTCGCCCTGCCAGCGCACCTCGGTTTCAAAAATGAAGTCGTCGTAGTTTTTTTCGGTCAGCAGCATGCTGCCGGCCAAGGCGGCGTCGCTTTCGCCGATGAGCACCCCCCGCTCCACCCGCCATTGCGCGTTCGATGCGGGCACCTTCCAGCCGGCAAGGTCCTTGCCATTGAAAATCGAATGAAGCTCTTCCGCGCCGACCAGCGGCGGCAGCGCGACGGCGCCCGCAACGCCCGCCAGGACGAGGTGCCACGAGCGGCGGAGAAACGAGGAGGCGCAAGGGAGAAAAAGCATGGGAAACGGTGGGTTTGGACGATTCAGGTGAGCGCATGACCGCCGCGACGGTGATGAACGGCAAGGCCGACGGCGTAACCATGGAGTTACTTTCCCGCTCCGGGGCCC
>JBKJRG010000900.1:0-9084 GCA_046594805.1 Opitutaceae bacterium
GTCGACGAGCTGCGCCTCGACCGCCATCGGAATCTGCCAGAAACGCGGCACGATGATGCCGCGGTATTCGCCGTCCAGCGCCGGGAAATCGGCGGCAGACAGGACCTTGAAGTAGTCGACCTCGTAGCCGAGCCATTCGAGCGGGAGCTGGAGTTTTTGCGCGGTGAACGACTCCGCCGGCCACTTCACCTGTTCGGACAGCACCATGCTGAGGTTGCCGTAGAACGCGCAAATCCGCCGCGCGACGGGGCGTAGCGGCGCCAGCGCCGCGCCGTCGAGCGCGGGCGTCGAGACGAACGCGTGATAACCGAGCGCGCGAATTTTTTCCGCCACGCCCGATGCCTGCGCCATGGCCGACGGCGCGGGATCGGCGTAGTCGAGCACGTAGACGGCGCGCCCGGCGGCGGCGATTTTGCGCAATTGCGCGAGCAGCGGCTCGCGCTCGGCGGACGCGACCGCGCGAAAAGTTTTCGTCGCGAAGTCCTGCGTCGAAAACACCGACTCGGCGAGCACGCCGTCGATCGAATCGCGCAGCTCGGCAAACACGGCGAAGCCGCGGTTCACGACGATGCGTTTTTGCGGGAAGGTCGCGCGCAGCCGCTGCACGGTCGCCACGAGTCCGCGGCGGAGCGCGGCCGTGCGGGCGGCGTCGCCGGGGGCGACCAGCTCGACGGCATCGAGGGTGTCGAGGAAGAACCCGTCGAAGCCGCGCTTCACCGCGGCGGCGGCGAGCCCGTCGACGAGAAACTCCGCCCAGCGCGGATCCGCCAGATCGATGAGGTCGGACTTCCACGTTTCGTTGCGACCGGCGAGGGGCAGCGCGCGGCGCGCGACTTCGGCGCGATACGGCGCATCGGAGGCGACTTCGCCGACGCTCACATAAGCGAGCACGGTGTTGCCCGCGCGATGCACGGCGTCGAGGTCGAGCGCGGCGTCGGGATGGACGATCGAGAGCGGGTGCGCCACGAGCGGCGCGATCGGAACGCGGGCGGAATAATTGACGTAGAAGGCGAGCGGTTCCGACCCGCGCAGACTGTTCACGGTGAAAGCGCCCAGCACGCAGGCGGCGAGAAACGGCGTGGTCGGGAGTCGGCGTCTCATCCCGTGCGAATCAGTTCTTCGAGGCCGGTTTCGACGCCGACCTCGGCGCGAAACCCGAGCGCGGCGGCCGCGGCGTCGGGCGTGCCGCGCGAGTGGATGATGTCGCCCGGGCGGGACGCGGCGTGCGTCGGCGGTGCGAGGTGCGGATACTGGCGGCGAAACACCGCAATCACCTCGAGCAGCGAGGTCGCGCGCCCGGTGCAGATGTTGGCCGCGCCGGAGGGGATGCCGGGCTTCGTGGCCGCGATGACGTTGGCGCGCGCGACGTCGTGAACCGAAATGAAGTCCCGCGTCTGGCGCCCGTCGCCGTAGATGGTCACGGGCTTCCCCTCGCGGTAGCGCCGGTCGAAAATCGAGATGACTCCGGAGTAGGGCGACGCCGGGTCCTGCCGCGGGCCGAAGACGTTGAAATAACGCTGGCAGCGCACCGTGAGGCCAAACGCCGCGCCGTGCCCAAGGAGCAGCGCTTCGCTGGCGAGCTTGGCCGCACCGTAGGGGCTGATCGGCGCTTTCTCCGTCTCCTCGCGAATGGGAAGGTCCGCCGTGTCGCCGTAAATTGCGGCCGAGGAGGCGAAGACGAGCCGGGGCACGCCGTGGCAGCGCGCGGCCTCGGCCACGCGGTGGGTGGCACAAAGGTTGAGCGCGAAGTTGAGCTCGGGGTCGGTCATGCTCTCCTGCACGCTCACCAGCGCGGCGAGGTGGATGATGGCATCGGGCCGCACGCGGGCGACGAGTTCGTCGATCGCACCGGAGGCGGCGGCATCGAGCTCGTGCAACGCGAACCTCGGCGACGCGGTGGCGGCGGCGAGATTCGCGCGCCGGCCGGTGCGAAAGTTGTCGACGCCGGTCACCGCGTGGCCACCCGCCAGCAGTTGATCAACTGTGTGGCTGCCGATGAAACCGGCGGCCCCTGTGACGAGAATGTGAGTCATGGCGTAGGCCTCGGCCAAAAATGGCTGGCGAAAAGTGGGCTGCGCGCAAAGGTCGGACAAGGCTTAACGCGAAACCATTACCGAAAAAATCTTATGACGACTCAGAAACGCGTGCTGGCGGTGATCATGGGTGGTGGCCGGGGCACGCGCCTGCACCCCCTGACCCTCGAGCGCTGCAAGCCGGCCGTGCCGCTCGCCGGAAAATACCGGCTGGTCGATATCCCGATCAGCAACTGCCTGAACAGCGACATCAACCGGATGTTCCTGCTCACCCAGTTCCAGACGGCGTCGCTGCATCGTCACGTCCAGAGCACTTACCGTTTCGATCCCTTTGGCGGCGGATTCGTCGATATTCTCGCGGCGGAGCAGACCGAAAGGGGATCCGACTGGTATCAGGGGACGGCCGATGCCGTCCGGCGAAATCTGCTCCATCTGCGCGCCTTTCCCCATGACCTCGTCCTGATTCTCTCGGGCGATCAGCTCTATCGGATGGATTTTCGCCAGATTATCAAGCAGCACCTGGACAATCGCGCCGACGTCACCCTGGCCACGGTGCCATTCCCCGTGTCGAAGGTCGAAGGGCTCGGCCTGACCCAGGTGCGCGATGACCTGACGATCGAGCGTTTCGTGGAGAAGCCGAAGGATCCGGCCGTGATTGCGGGCCTGGCCCTCAGCCCGGCGTTGGAAAAGAAATTGAAGACGCCGTCCAACGAGAAGCGGTGCCTGGCCTCGATGGGCATCTACGTTTTCAGCCGCTCGGTGCTGGCGGAGGCACTGGACAACACCATGGCGGATTTCGGCAAGGAGATCATCCCCGGTCTGCTCGGTAAAAAGAAACTGGATGCGTTCATTTTCGAGGGCTATTGGGAGGACATCGGGACGGTGAAGGCCTTCTTCGATGCCAACCTCGCCCTGGCCCAGCCGTTGCCGCCCTTTAACTTCTTCGAGCCGTCTGCGCCGATTTACACCCAGGATCGTTACCTGCCGGCGTCGAAGCTCAACAAGTGCGCGATCGAGCATGTCGTCATCGGCGACGGCTCCATCCTGACGGACTCCTCGCTGCACCACTGCGTGCTCGGGATCCGTTCGTTCATTGGCGAGGGTTGCGTCCTGGAGGACACGATCGTGATGGGCTCGGATTACTACGAGACCGAGATGCAGCTCAACGGAAACATGGCCAAGGGCCGGCCCCACCTCGGGCTCGGCAAGAATTGCCGGATCACCGGCGCGATTCTGGACAAGAACACCCGCATCGGCGACGGCTGCGTGCTGTCCGCGGTCGGCAAGGCCGACGGCGTCTATGCGAATGGCAACGTGATCATTCGCGACGGCGTGCTGGTGGTGCCGAAGAACGCGACGCTGCCGCCGGGCACGGTGGTTTGAAAAAGCGGCGGGCGCCGGAGTGGCTGCGGCTTCCGGTCGAGTCTGGGCGGTATCACATACCCGATCTGCGGCAGGATGCCGCAGCCACTTCAGGCCGTTTTCGGACGCCGTAGAATGAGGAATAGCCCCGCGCCGATGAGGAACACGGAATAAAACGTGCCGCGGCTGACGCCGAGCAGGAGCGAGGCATCCGGCTCACGGAAGATTTCGCCGATCGTCCGCAGCACGGCGTAAGCGATGAGAAATTCCCCGGCGAGTCGGCCCGGGTGACGACGAACGACGTCGCTCCGCCAGAAGCGCCATTGGACCAAGGCGAGCAACACCGCGCCCTCCAGGAAGGCTTCGTAGAGCTGCGACGGATGACGCGGAAG
Source organism: Opitutaceae bacterium (assembly GCA_046594805.1). Lineage (GTDB taxonomy): Bacteria > Verrucomicrobiota > Verrucomicrobiia > Opitutales > Opitutaceae > ER46. The sequence continues at coordinate 3,788 of JBKJRG010000900.1, forward strand.
GGGCCCGCCACCGGTATTACTGAATATGACCGCCCACGGGACATCGCTGGGTTTGCCCCAAAGCTCGCCGTTGATGAAGTTGGCGATTCGCCCCAGGCCCAGCCCCGCTGGGGCGGTCGAGGCGATGAGGTCGCCGATGTGCAGAAAGGATATTTTCTGGCGCCGGGCAAACCACCCCAACGCCACCGTCACGCCGACAAAGCCGCCATGGCTCGCCATCCCGCCTTCCCAGATCCGGAAAAAACTCAACGGGTCCTCCCGGAGCCGGTGCGATTCGTAGAGGACGAAGGAGCCGACGCGGCCGCCGATCATGACGCCGAGGACGATCGCCATCATCAGGTCGGCGATTTTGTCGGCGGGCAGCCGGGAGCGCCCGGCGCGGGCATAGCGATATAACAGCCACCCCGCCGCGAGAAACCCCAGGACGTAGGAGAGACCGTAGTAGCGGATCCCGATGTTGCCCCAGTGCGGCCCGAGAAACGGGCTCAAGTCGTGAACCCAATGGGAGGCGAAGAGCGGCACCAGCATGCGGCGGATCACGTCACGCGAAGCGGGCTGGTGGCGAATTTAATTTCTCGGCCTGCCTGCGTGGTAGGGCTGGCGCTTGCCGCCATGCCGTCACGACACACGCGCTTGAATCCTGCGCATCTGCCGCACCCCCTGTGGGCGGGAACGCGAGGTTTGCGGAGGTCTACCGCGCGACGGCATGGCGGCAAGCGCCAGCCCTACCAAACAAATCAGCCTTGCGACACCGCGCACCGCTCCCGCTATGCTGCGGTCATGAGCGAACTGAAGCGCACGCCTCTGCGGGATTTCCACGCAGCCCACGGCGGGCGTCTCGTCGACTTCGCCGGGTGGGAGATGCCCGTCCAGTACCGCAGCATTCTCGAGGAGCACAAGGCGGTGCGTCGCACGGCCGGGCTCTTCGACGTGAGCCATATGGGCGAGGTGGATGTCCGGGGCGCGGACGCGGGTCGTTTCCTGAATCATCTGGTCACGAATGACGTCGCGAAGCTTTTCCCGGGGCGGGTGCTTTATTCGCCGATGTGTTATCCGAACGGCGGCGTGGTGGATGACCTGCTGGTCTACATGCGGGGAGCGGACGATTATTTTCTCTGCATCAATGCGGGGAATATCGAAAAGGACCTCGCCTGGATCCGCGAACAAGCCGCGAAATTTGACGTCACCGTCACGGACCGCAGCGCCGACTACGCGCTGCTGGCGGTCCAAGGGCCGCGGGCGGCGGAAATCGTCCAGTCGCTTACGGGCGCCAAGCTGGGGCTGGTGAAGTATTATCATTTCACCGAGGCCACGGTGGCTGGCGTCCAATGCCTGGTCAGTCGCACGGGCTACACCGGGGAGGACGGGTTCGAGCTCTACCATGCGGCGGGTGATGCGGTCGCCCTCGCGGAGGCGCTGCTCGCGGCGGGTGCTCCGCGCGGGCTCGAGCTCGCCGGACTCGGGGCGCGCGACAGCCTGCGGCTTGAAGCGGGTTATCCCCTGTACGGTCACGAAATCACGGCCGACATCTCACCCTTGACGGCCGGGCTGGGCTGGACCGTGAAGCTCGAGAAAGGCGCCGATTTCATCGGGCGCGACGCGCTGCTCGCCGAGAAACAAAAGGGCAGCGAACGGAAAGTCATTTTTTTCAAGACGGGTGACCGTCGGATTGTCCGCGCCGACACCCCGGTCCTCGGCGCGGAGGGCGCGCCTGCCGGCAAGGTGCTCTCGGGTACCTTGTCACCCTTGCTCAACGAGGCGATTGGCTCCGCGCTGGTCGCAACACCCGCCGCGAGCCAGCCGCTCGCAGTCGACATTCGCGGGACCAGGCTGAACCTGCAGGTCGTCAAACCTCCGTTCGTCGAACTGAAAAAATCTTAGCTTGTCGCGCGGGCATCGCGCCCGGCATTTTCCGTCTCCCGACTCGTCCCGGACGCATCCCCAATCTCATGAGCAACATTCCTGCTGATCTCCGTTACGCCAAATCCCATGAATGGTTGAAAGTCGGCGGCGATGGCACGGCCACTGTCGGCATTTCCGACTATGCCCAGAATTCGCTGGGCGACATCACCTACGTGCAGTTGCCCAAGGTGGGTGCAACGCTGAAGGCCGGGGAGACGTTCGGCGTGGTCGAGTCCGTCAAGGCCGCCAGCGACCTTTATGCGCCGGCCGCCGGCACGGTTACTGCCGTCAATACCGCACTGGAAAGCGCCCCCGAAACCGTGAATCGCTCGCCGTACGCCGACGGCTGGATGCTCAAGCTGAAGCTGGCCGACGCGGCCGCGGCCAATGCGCTCCTCGATGCGGGCGCCTACGGCAAATTGGTCGGGTAGGGCACCGCCACGCGCGATGTCCGCCTTCGTCGCCCCGAGCGTCAGCGATTGGACCGCGACTGGCGCCACCATCCACTTTTGCGTGCAACGATGATCACCGGGCTTCGTCTTGCTGACGCCATATTCCAATCTCCGACTTTTCACTCCCTCCTTTAATGGGTAGCGCTCGTGTACTTCTCCTCTGTTTCGTAACCATGGCATGGGCCAGCGGGTGCGGGAAGCGGGAGCAGAATCCGCCCCCGGCGAAAACCGATGCTGCGCCCGGCGAAAAGAAAGCCGCGACCACGGAAGGATCGGGCGCGCGCGGTGGTGGCGGCGGGCGTGGTGGCAAGGGTGGCCGGGGCGGCGGCGGAGGGGTGCAGGCTGTCGAAGTGGTGGCTCTTACCCGGCGCGATCTCTCGGAATCGTTGCGCGTGGTGGGATCGCTCGCACCGAACGAAACCGCCTCCCTTCGGCCGGAAATGTCCGGTCTGATCCGCTCGATTCATTTCGAGGAAGGCCAGCGGGTGAAAAAGAACGATTTGCTGGCCAAGATCGACGACTCCGAGCTCAAGGCGCAAATGGCGCAGACCCAGTCTCGGCATGAACTGGCCAAGCTAAACCTCGAGCGCTCGGAAAACCTCCGGCAAACCCAGTCGAATACGCAGGCGGATGCCGATCGCGCCCGCAGTGAGTTCGCCGCGACGCAGGCCGAGCTCGAGCTGCTGCGGGTCCGCCTCGCGCGCACGGAAGTGCGCACGCCGTTCGATGGCGTGGTGGAGGCCCGCACCCTTTCGCCCGGCGATTACATCAACACCCAGTCCATCATCACCACGATCAACGATCTCAGCCGGTTGAAGGTGGAGTTCCAGGTGCCGGAGCGGTACATCAGCAAAGTCCGGCGCGGGACAAAATTTGCACTTAAATCCACCACCCAGGCGGACGAGGTGGCCGTGGAGGGCGAGGTTTACTTCGTCAATTCCGTGATCGATCGGCACACCCGCTCGAGCGAGGTGAAGGGATTTCTGACCAATCCGCCCGCCACGGTGAAGGCCGGGATGTTCGCGGTGATCGAGGTGGTGCTCGAGGTGCGCAAGGCCGCGATGACCGTCCCCGAGGGCGCCATCTTTGTCGATCAGCGCGGCCCACAGATTATCACCGTGGTGGCGGAGAAAGGCGAGAAGGTCGCCGCCTTCATCCCCGTGCGGCTGGGGCTGCGCACCAAGGGGGTGGTGGAGGTAAATGCGGTCAAGGGTGAGCTGAAGGAAAAGCAAATGGTGGTCGCGGCGGGCGTCGGCTCGCTGGCGCTTTTCCCGGGGGCGAAACTCGAGCCCAAGCCGCTGCGCCATGAATTCCTGACCCCCGAATAATGGTCCTGTCCGACATTTCCATCAAGCGTCCGGTCATCTGCCTGGTGGCCTCGATCCTGATTGTGCTGATTGGCGTGCTCGCGTTCCGGAAATTGCCGGTCCGCGAATACCCGAGCACCGATCAGCCGGTCATCTCGATCGACACGAGCTATCCCGGTGCCTCGGCAGAGGTGGTGGAGACCAAAATCAGCGAAGTGATCGAGAAGGAAGTGTCCGCGATCGACGGCTTGCGCGTGATTCGGTCGAGCTCGAGCGAGCAGCGCTCGCGGATCAGCCTCGAGTTCAGCATCGACCGGAACCTCGACGAGGCGGCCAACGACGTCCGCGACAAGGTCGCGCGCGTGCGCAGCCGCCTGCCGCCCGAAGTCGACGATCCACAAATCTCCAAGGCGGACGCCGACTCCGATTCCGTCATCTCCCTTTCCTTCAACTCGGAGAATCACACCCGGCTCGAGCTCACCGAGCTCGTGGATCGGCTGGCGGTGCAGCGCGTCCAGACGATTCCTGGCGTCGCGGCGGTCGAGTTGCGCGGGCAACGCTACGCGATGCGGCTCTGGGTCGATGCCACCCGACTGGCCGCATACAACCTGACGGTATCGGATCTCGAGCGCGCCTTGCGCCAGCAGAACGTCGATTTGCCCAGCGGACGGATCGAGTCCGTGGCGCGGGAGTTTCCCGTCCGCCTGCGCGGCCGGATGGACAGCCCCCACGAGTATGAGAACTTGATTCTCGCCTCCCGCAACGGCTCGCAGGTGAAGTTCGGCGACATCGGCCGGGTGGAGCTCGGGCCGAGCGACTACCGGCAATTCACTTATTTCCGCGGCCGTCCCGCCGTGAGCGTCTCGGTGATTCGGCAATCCCAGTCCAACCTGCTGGAGGTGACGCGCGCGGTAAAGGCGCTGATCCCGATTCTCCAGGCCGACATGCCGCAAGGCGTCGTGGTCCAGGTTTCCTCCGACGACAGCGTCTTCATCGAGCGGTCGGTACGGGAGGTGTACAAGACACTCTGGGAAGCGGCGGTCCTGGTCGTGCTGATGATCTTCCTGTTCCTGCGTGACTGGCGGGCGACGCTAGTCCCGCTGGTGGCTATTCCGGTTTCGCTCATTGGCACGTTCGCGGTGATGAGCTGGCTTGGCTTCACGATCAACACCCTGACGCTGCTGGCGCTGGTGCTCGCCGTCGGACTGGTGGTCGACGACGCGATCGTGATGCTGGAGAATATCTACCGGCGGATCGAGCAAGGGGAGAATCCGATCCACGCCTCCATTTTTGGGGCGCGTCAGGTGGCCTTCGCAATTATCGCGACCACGCTTACGCTCGCAGCGGTGTTCCTGCCGGTGGCCTTCCAGTCGGGCCAGACGGGCCGGCTGTTTTACGAATTCGGGCTGACGCTGGCGATCTCGGTCACGGTGTCGGCCTTCGTGGCGCTGACTCTCTCGCCCATGCTCTGTTCGCGCATCCTCCGGACCAAAGTGGCGGGAGGGAAGTCGCACCATGGCTGGTTCTACCGCAAGACCGAGCCGTTCTTCGTCTGGATGAATCACGCCTTCGAGACGATGTTGCGCGGCGCGCTGCGCGCCCGGCTGCTCGTGCTCCTCGTCGCGCTGGTCGTGGC
>JBKJRG010000919.1:0-6260 GCA_046594805.1 Opitutaceae bacterium
CCCGGGCTGACGGCTTACGATTCGCACTTCAAAACATACACCACGCCCTTCTCCGACCCGATGGCCAGGTAGCGGTCGTCCGGCGACCACGCGAGCTTCGTCGCGGAGCTCGGCATCTTCACCGTGGCGCGCAGCGGTGCTTTGCGCTCGGGGCTCCAGAGATTCACCACGCCGTCCACCGAGGCCGAGGCGAGCAGCCCGTGCGTGTTCTGAAATTTCACGGCGCACAGCGGCGTCTCGTGCGGCAACATGGCAGGCTCGCGCCCCTCGGGACCCTCGCCCGCGCAATCCCAGATGCACGCCTCGCGGCCGCCGCTCGTCGCCAGCCAGCGGGACGTGTGATCGAATGACAGGACCTTCACCTTGCCCTCATAGCCGCTCATGTGGAGCTCGATCGCGTCCTCCGGAATCCAGAGGTGCACGCTGGGATCCTGGTTGCCGGAGACGAGCCACTTGCTGTCCGGGGACCACACCAGCGCCTGGATGCCGTTGGCGTAGGGCAGCTCTTTCTGCGCAATGAAATCGTCCGCATCCCACAGGCACACTCCGCCGAAATACGCCGCGGCGACTGCACCACCCCCGGGCTGTGCCGCGAGGGCCGTGATCGTTTTCGGCGCCGGCTTGAACGTGTGCGCCACCGAGGCGTCGGGCCTGATGGCGGCTAACGTGCGGCCGGCCGCGGCGAAGAGTAAAACAGAGGTCAGAGGTCGGATGTCAGACGCCAGAGGTAAGGAAGCGGACGCTGACGTCTGATTTCTGACATCTAATCTCTGCGCCGCGCACCACGCCAGGTGCTCCACCCACGTGGCGCCCAGGTGCGCGGTCGCGGTGTGCTGCCCCGCGCTCGCATCCCAGAATTTCACCGCGCCATCCTGACCGCCTGTCGCCAGGGGCGACAAAGTTTGGAGTCCGGGGTTTGGAGTTTGGAGTGGGGGAGCCCAGGCGAGGCAGTTCGTGCCGTTTTCGTGGCCGGGCAGCTCGTGCCGGCGCGCTCCGTCGGTGACGGCGAAGAGCGAGACGGGCCCGGCCGCGCTCGCCGCCGCCAGCTGCGAGCCATCGGGCGACCACGCGAGATCGATCACGTAGTCGTCGAGCGTCGCCGCCCAGTGCTTGGTCAGTTGCATCCGGACACAGCTAGCGGCGGTCCCTCCGACCGCCACTCGAAATGCACCAAGTCAACTTGCTGGATCCGGGTAGCAGCCGAGGTCACGAGGCTGTCGTTCCACCCGGCATAGCTTGAATCCACGGTTCCTTTGGGCTTCCCTGCCGGCATGTATTCCCGCCGGTTTTCGGGGTTGCTCTCACTCGCGTGGGCCTTGCTCGCGTGGCCGGCCGGCGCGCAGACCACCTATCCGCCGGGCGAACCCTTGATCGGAGATTCGCCGCTCACCGCCTGGCGCCTGACCGGCTCGAACGGGCTGGCGACGCCGGTGGACGTGACGGGGCAAAGTTTCGCCCGCGCGTGGCGGATCGAGACGCGCGTGGACTCGTCGCCATCGTGGGCGATCGAGTTCAAGGCCCCGGTGGCGCGCGCCGTGGCCCGCGGCGACGTGGCTCTGCTCCGCTTCGTGGCGCGCGCGGTGGAGACGAGCGACGAATCCGGCGCCGCCTACGCGCGACTCGTGGTGCAAAAGGCATCGCCGGACTACGACAAGAGTCTCGAGGGCACCCACACGATTCCGGCCGGGTGGACGGAGTTTTTCGTGCCGTTCACGTTTGGGGCGGATTTCGCGGCGGGCGCGTCCGAGGTTGCCTTCGGCCTGGGTTTCAAGCGGCAGACGATCGAGATCGGCGGCTTCGATTTCGTTTATTACGGAAAGAACGTCGCCATCGGCACGCTGCCGCGGACGCGCCCCTCGTATGTGGGCCGCGAGGCCGGCGCCACCTGGCGCACTGCGGCGCTGGCCCGGATCGAACAGGTTCGGAAAAGTGATTTCTCTATCGCAGTGGTCGACGCCGCCGGCCGGCCCGTCACCGATGCGGCGGTGCGTGTGGAGCAGCGGAAATCGGCCTTTCATTTCGGTTCCGCCCTGCAGATGGCGCGGATCGTGACGGACAGCCCGGACAATCGCCGCTATCGGCAAAAGGTCCTGGAGCTTTTCAACGCCGCGAGCACGGAGAACGATTTGAAGTGGCCGCCGTGGTCGGGCGAGTGGGGCACCGCTTACGCGAAAACCCAGACGCTGGCGGGACTGGCGTGGATGAAAAACCACGGGCTGCATGTCCGCGGCCATGTGCTGGTCTGGCCCGGCTGGAACAACCTGCCGGCAGCGATTCGCGCCCTGCGTGGCACGCCGCAACAAGGGGAAATCCCCGCGCGCACCCTCGCTCACATCGCGGACGTCGTGGGCACCACGCGCGAGCTGGTGGATGAGTGGGACGTGCTCAACGAGCCCTATGCCAACCACGATCTCATGGATGCGTTCGGTGCTTCGATCCAGGTCGACTGGTTCAAGGCGGCGCGCACCGCCCACCCGAATGCACCGCTTTATCTCAACGACTACAGCAATCACGACGCCGCGCTCGACGCCGGGCACGTGGCGCATTTCGAGACCACCGCGCGTTATCTCCGCGACCAGGCGGCGCCGCTGGGCGGGCTGGGGCTCCAGGCGCACATCAGCTCGAATCCTTCCCCGCCTGCCAATGTGCTCTCCGTCCTCGATCGCTACGCCGCGCTCGGCCTGCCGGTTCGCATCACGGAGTTCGACATCAATACGGACGATGAAGAGCTTCAGGCCGACTACACCCGCGACTTCCTGATCGCGATGTACAGCCACCCGAGCGTCGTGGGAGTCCAGCTGTGGGGCTTTTGGGAGAACGCGCACTGGATTCCGCGCGCGGCGATGTATCGCGCGAACTGGTCCGAGAAACCCAACGCGCGCGCCTACCAGGCCCTCGTGCGCGATCAGTGGCGCACGCGGGCGGGCGGCACAACCGACGCGCAGGGCATGTGGCGCGGACGCGGGTTTCACGGCGAGCATGTCGTGACGGTCACGCACGCCGGTCGCAGCTACGAGCAGGTGCTCACGCTGCGCGCGGGCGTCGCCGCGCCCACGATCCGCGTGCCGCTCGCCGCGGCGCGGCTGGTAAATCTCTCCACGCTGGCCACCGCGGGCGCGGGCGAGGCCACGTTGATCGCCGGATTTTTCATCGAAGGGACGGCCGCGAAGCGCGTGTTCGTGCGCGGCATCGGTCCGGCGCTTGGGGCGTTCGGCGTGAGCGGGGCCCTCGCCCGCCCGGAGCTTACACTTCGCCGCGCCGACGGCAGTGTGGTGGTGACGAATAGCGGCTGGGACAGCAGCGGCGAAGGTCCGGTGCTGGCGGCGACCGCGGCGAGCGTCGGGGCGTTTGCGCTCGCGGCCGGCAGTCGAGATTGCGCCGTTGTCGCCACCCTCCCCCCCGGGTCCTATACCGCGCCGATCTCGGCGGCGGACGGCGGCACCGGAGTCGCGCTCGTCGAAGCTTATGAATTGGATGGCGGCGGATCGGCGCGCCTGAAAAATCTCTCCACGCGGGCCCGGGTCGCGCCCGGCGCCGGCGTGGCGATTCCTGGCCTGGTGATCGCTGGTGAAACCGCCCGTACGGTTCTCGTGCGCGCGGTCGGGCCCGGGCTCAACCAATTTGGCCTGAGCGGCACGCTGGCGCGGCCCTCGCTCGTCCTGATGTCGGGCCCGCAACCCGTTGCCGCCAACTCCGGATGGGAGGCGTCCGCCGATCCCGCGGCCCTGGTGGCGGCGTCCAGCCGGGCGGGTGCGTTCCCCTTGCAGGCCGGCCGGGCCGACGCCGCGTTAATCATGACGCTGCCCGCCGGGGCGTGGACCATTCAAGTGACGGGGGCTGACGGGGGTGCGGGCGTGGTGTTGATTGAGGTTTACGATCTGAGCGATTGAGCCGGGGCAGCGCACAGCGCGCGGCCCAAGCGATGCGCAGGAATTCACGGGGCGCGGCTTGACCCCGGGCCGCGGGCTTTGGCACTCTTCGTTGCGTACGTTCACGCCCCCTCGTCCGCCGAAACATTTCGAAACTCCTCCGCCCGCGGCGCGTCTCGCTGCTTCACCCCTTCCTCCCCTTGCAAAACCATCATCTCTCCCGTCGCGATTTCATCCAATTCTCGGCCGCGGCCGCGGCCATCCTGGGCTTCTCCAGTTGCGCCACCCTCGCGCAGAATCCCCGCAAGCCGCGTCCCATCGCGGCCGGCGCCAAGATTCGCTTCGCGCAGATTGGCTGCGGCGGCAAAGGCTTCAGCGATACGATGGCGCATAAGGACGAGGAGGTCGTCGCGCTGTGTGATATCGACTGGGAGGGGCCCGCGGCGCCCCGCAATGCCAAGGCCGGCGCCGAGCCCGCGGTATCCAACATCAAGAAGCTCTTTGCCGAGTTCCCGAAGGCAAAACGCTACAAGGATTTTCGGCAAATGCTGATCGAGATGGACGATCAGATCGACGCCGTCGGCATCGCGACGCCGGATCACATGCATTTCCTGCCGGCCTACATGGCGATCATGATGGGCAAGCATGTCTATATCCAGAAGCCGCTCACGCCGACGGCCGGCGAGGCGCGCGAACTGCTGCGCCTGGCGCGCCTGAACGGCGTCTGCACCCAGATGGGCAACCAGGGCCACGCGAACGAGGGCATCCGGCTGGTGAAGGAATGGATCAACGCCGACCTGCTGGGTGACGTGCGCGAGGTGAACATCTGGACCAACCGGCCGATTTGGCCGCAGGGTTTCCAGGAATGGCCCGCCGCCGATCCGGTGCCGGCAGGCCTGGCGTGGGATCAGTTCCTCGGCCGCGCGCCGGTGAAGCCTTTCAGCAAAAAGATTCACCCGTTCAACTGGCGCGGCTACCAGGATTACGGCTGCGGCGCCCTCGGCGACATGGCCTGCCATCTGATGGACGCAGCGTACTGGGGCCTCGAACTGGGCGCACCGACGAGCGTCGAGCTGAAGCAAATCGACAGCCCGAGCAAAGTCGCTTTCCCGAAATCGGCGGTGGTCGAGTATCAATTCCCCGCGCGCGGGAACAAGCCGCCGGTAAAGCTCACTTGGTACGAAGGCGGCGTCAAACCGGCCAAGCCCGACAAGCTCGAGGAGACCCGCGAGCTCGCCCGCGGTGGCCAGCTCCTCATCGGCAGCAAAGCCACGGTCTATGACGGCGGTGATTATTGCCTGAGCCCCCGGTTCCTGCCCGAGGCCTACCACAAGGAATTGGTGGAAACCGGCAAGATGCCGCCCAAGACGCTCTCGCGGCCCGACCCGATTGGCAACCCGCACCTGGAATGGACCCGGGCGATCCGCGCCAACAACCCGGCCCTCGCGGGTTCGAACTTCGAGTATTCGGTGCCGTTCACCGAGATGGTCTCACTCGGGACGATGGCGATCCTCGTCGGGAATAAGTTTAATTGGGATTCGGTGGCGTTGAAGACGAGCCGGCCCGATGCGGACCAGCTGCTCTACCCGACGTACCGTCGCGGCTGGAACAAGAGCAGGTTCGCGTGAGTTCAATGACGCGGTCCGGATAGAGCTCCGCCTGGCCCACATTTCGAGCACGACACGTGCGGTTCGTCCCGGGGGTCGTCTACGGAGGGGCGGTTTCCAACCACAGCCATCCCATAGCGCGTGAAAGAGGCGCTCGCGCGGGGTGCGTTACGAGGGAGAACGGCGGCGAAGCCGGGCGCGGGCGATGCAAGATTTTTTGGCGGTATTTTTGTGATGCGAGCGAGGAAGCGTCCCGGTGCTGTCCCATGAGTTACGCGGCGAAACCCGGCAGCCACGGCTGGAGTTCGCGTGCTAGGCGCGGCGGCGGTCCGTCGGCTGTCCCATAGCGGCGCAGCAATTCCCCCAAATCGTGTCGGCACCACAACGCCGCGCGCAGCAGGGTGAAAAGCCGCGCGAAGCTGTGCGGCCAGCGACTGCGCCAGGTCTGGAAGCGCAACAGCACGTAGACCAACAGCGCCATCCACAGCTGCCACTTCACCGCATTGGCGTTGTGGCCGAGGAAGTCGGCCAGCTGCAGCGTCTGCTTGATTTGTTTGAAGAACGCCTCGATCTGCCAGCGGCACCGATACAGCTCGGCCACACTCGTCGCCGCCCACCCGAAGTTGTTCGTCACGAAAACCATTTCCCGCTCCTCACCCTCGACCCGCACCAGCGCCCGCACCCGGCGCATGCGTGACGGATAATCCTTCCGGCTGTGCCGGCCCGTCAGCACGATCTCCTCGTCGGCGAGGATTTTCGGATCGGTGCGGCGCCGCCGTTTGAC
>JBKJRG010000040.1:0-6920 GCA_046594805.1 Opitutaceae bacterium
GTCGATCGCCTGGTTGATCGCCGCGGTGTCGAGCGTCTTGCCATCGCCCGTCGCACCGAAGGAGCGGACATCGTACTCCGTCGGGGCCGCGCCTGCCATGCCGCCGCTGCGCAGCAACGCGGGCGGTTGCTGGACGGTCGGACCTGGAGGGCAGACAGAACGCTTTGCGCGGATCGAAGAGATTGCGGGTGACTTCTCCGCGCGCCATTTCTTTTCGCATGCTGCTGTCGCGTCTCCTCCTCCCACTTGGCTTGGGCGCTTCCGTCATTTTGGTCCCTGCGGTCCCCGCCGCCACCGTCAAAGATCGCGAAGGCGCGGTGCGCCAGGACAAGGCCACGATGGAAAACGACGCCCGCTGGATCTACAACGACGTCGATCGCGGTTTCGCCGAGGCGAAGAAAACCGGCAAACCTTTGCTGGTCGTCCTGCGTTGCGTGCCCTGCCTCTCCTGCGTGGGCCTCGATGCCGGGGTGCTGAAGGACGATTTGATCGTGGCGATCGATGGCCGGACGACGCGCGCCACCGAGGGCGAGTTGATCGGCCAGCTGCTGCAGACGCGCAAGGCCCGGGAGAATGTGGACGTGACCGTGTTGCGCGGCACCGAGCGGGTGACGCTGCCCTCGCCGATGCAGTAGCGCCGGCTTCCGGCCGGCATTTTGGGAGTGGGGTCGCTTGAGGACGCCCGAGTGGCTGCGGCTTTCAACCGCAGTCCATCGGCTGGAAGCCGATGCCACTAAATCCAGAACCGGCTGGAAGCCGGCGCTACTTCCCGCCCTTTTCCCAATCGGGCAGCCACTGCTTCGCGAACTCGAGGGTCTCGATTGCATTGAGCGCCCAGTGCACGCTCGCGACGCCGTGCAGTTGCCAGCCGACGGGCTCACCGAGGAAGGACGGATCGGTCACGGGTTTCATCACGTCTGGCCCGGTGATTTTTTTCGGTCGGTTGAGCGGCGGCAATTTTCCGGAGTGCCGGGGCAAACCTATTTTTTCTGCTTGGCCGTATTTTGGGGTGCATTCGCGGCGGGCAACACGACTTGGAAGAATGGCTGATCCACCGAAAGCGGCGACCAGCCCAGGTCGTCGCCCTGCGGATTCGTGATCACGAGCGTCGCCATGTGACCGTCGATCAGGAAGCCAAGGTAGTAGGCGAAGAAGCGGACCGGGCCGGTGGCGGGCCGCGGATAGTTCAATTTGTACGTGATGTCGGAATCGCCGCTGATCGCGACTTCGGCCGAGGTGAGGACAAGCGGCTTCCCCCCGACGGAGATTTGGAAGAGCTCGGCGGCGACGGCGCGCAGCGGCGCGGCAAACTTCTCGAAATTCGCCGGCGTGATCGGCGGCAGCGTTTGTGCGTCCGGTAGAAATGCCTGCGCGGAATTGCGGGCAAGCGTGAGCGTCAGCTCGATGCGCTCGGCCGTGACTCGGGCTTCGGCGTAACTGGTGTAGATGTCATGGGCGCGGAGCGGGAGGGCGAGGAAGAGGACAAGGGCAACAGCGAGCCAACACCCCCCGCCCTTCGGGCCCCCCTCTCTAGAGGGGATCATTGCGTGGCGACGCGTTGCCAGAGATCCCCTCTTGAGAGGGGTGGCGCGCAGCGCCGGGGTGTGTTCGTTCGCCCACCTCATTTGCCGCGTACGCCTCTCACTTCACTCCGAGATAATAGCTCACCTGCGGAACATGCGGGTAGCCCATGGTGCGGAACGTCACGGCGTGACGATAAATCGGGTCCTGCATGAGGCACACGCGGCGATCGGCGGCGGGAATAGTGGTGCTGTAGATGCGCAGCTCACCGTTGGTGAACGTGACGATCTCTTCGCGCCAGTCGCCGAGGATGTCGGCGACCTGCTGGACCTGGCCTTGGATCCCGCTGGTCAGCGGCGTGAGTCCATTGCCATTCCATTTTCCGACGAGACGACCGGCGCCGCCGCCGTCGCCGAATCCGCCGCGGCCTTGGGCGGCCGGTGGTTGAGCCGTTACCCCGCGCTCGACGTTTGGTCCGACCGCTGATGCAGGCGGGACCCGTCCTTCGCCAGAGGCTACGGAGGGCAGGCTGCCTGCGCTACTTGGAGCAGCGCCGGCGTCAGCTGCGACCGTGCCCGGCCCGCGCCCGCCACGGCCACCGCGACCGCTGCCACCACCACCGAAGCCGGCGCTCCCGATTTGTTCGCGCAGGAGGTCCGCGTCCCACCAGACGAGTTCGCTCGTGGAGGGCACCGGGCCGGGGATCGGCTGGCCCTTTGCGGTGTAGAAAAGCTGCTTCAGCCCCTTGTTCACCCACACTTCCATCCCTGGGTATTTCGGATCGATGTCGCCGACGGCCACCTGGTCGATCGCGTTGTCGAGGTGCGGCTCGCGGGCGCCCCAGAGCAGGTCTCCGTTGCGCGCATCGCGGACGTTCACGCCGAGCTGTGGTTGCGGGTCCTCGCAAATATAGACGACCTCGAGGCCCGGACGCGCCGGGTCCACATCGGTGAGGTACATGCGGTCGCCGTGACCGAGGCCCGTGCTCCACATCGCGCGACCCTTGTGGTCGATGGCGATGGCGCCGTTGAAGATCTCGTCGGTGCCGTCGCCGTCGACATCGCCGACCTGGAGGCCGTGCGCGCCCTGGCCGTGGAACAGGAACGGCGCGCGTTCGTTGGTCCAGCGCCAGACTTTCTTGAGCTTCTTGTTCTCGAGCATCCACGCGTCGATCTTCATGACGCCGTAGGTGCCGCGAATCGCGAGGACCGACGGTGTCTTGCCGTCGAGGTAGGCGACGCCCATCAGGTGGCGGCTGGCGCGATTGCCGGTGTTGTCGCCCCAATGCTGCACCGACTGCAGCTCGATCCAGTCGACCTGGTCGATGAGCTGGCCGGTTTCGCCGCTGTAAACGCTGAGCCACTCGGGGCCCTCGAGCGCGTTGCCGGCGCGCGCACCGGGCAGAGCTTCCTCCAGCGTCGCAGCGTAGGGTTTGTTGCGCAGGCAGAGCTCGGCCTTGTTGTCGCCGTCGAGGTCACGGACGATGAACGGCGTCCACCACACCCCCATGTCGACGTTCCACCCGAGATCGATCCGCCACATGAATGCGCCGGTTTTGCCGTTGTAGCCGTCGAGCTTGTAGGTGCCGCGGCTGACGCTGACCCGGCCCGGGTCCTTGCCGCCGCCCGGGTGCTTGACGACGAAGTCGTAGATGCCATCGCCATCGAGGTCTCCGACGGCGGTCATTGAGATGCTGGTGACATCGTCCTCGAGTTTGATCGCGCGGTAATTCCGGGCGGTGGCGCCGGCCGGATCGGCCGGGTCAGGCCCGTTCGACAAGTTGACGGCAGGGGATGCCTCGAGCTCGCGGCCGTTGACCACCGCGCGGACGGTCCACGTGTTCGCGCGATCGAGCGAAGCGCTGCTGTCGACAAAATCGGTGGTCTTGCCGATTGCCGCGTTGGTGAGTTTCGCCGGCGCCGCGCCCGCGGTACTACGGTAGACATTGAACGCGACGCTGGCCGGATCGCTTTTCAGCAGCCGCCAGCTCACGTAGACTTTCTTGTCCTCGCCCACCAGGGCCACGACGCCGCGATCGATATTTTCCTCGATGCGCTCCTTCGCCCAGCCGAGCGGCGCGCCTTCCTGGTAGAGGGGATTAACCGCGTAGAAATTCAGATTCGGCGGCACCTCCTCGGGGGAGAGTGGGCGAAGCGAGGTGTCGTTGTCCCGCGCCGGCGTCGTGGCGAACTGCTGGGCCCCGGGCGCGGTGGCCGGCGGCGGCGGATTCTGCGCGAGCGCAGCGCTGGCGAGGACGGCCGAAAGGAGGAGAGAGACCAGGCGGGGGGAGGTCATGGGGCGTGAGAGGCTGCGTAGCCGCGAGCGTGAGCGAGTGGAGATGGGATACAGTCCACTTGCTTACGCTCGTGGCTACGATTTTGTTTTTTGAGTGAAAGAGGGGGCGGGAATCACGACTTCCAAATTCGGGCTTTCAAACATGAGCTGTTCTCAACCGATATTTATGCCGGACGCGTCGATCGCCTCGAGAATGCCGCCATAGGCCTGACCGAGTTTTCGCAGGAAAGCGGCGTGAAAATGCAGCGGGCCGGCGGCGGGGCGCGGGTAGGACACCTTAAAGACGACGTCATTCTCATCGGGGTGATGCGGATGATCGAGGCCGCGAACCGGCGCAGCGAGCAGGCCCTCTGGGAAACGCGCGCCATGGACGAAAATCTCGAGGCGTCGCGGAGTGCACGCGGGCGTTCGCGGTGGCGACCCAGCAGGCGCAGGACGCGGCGCGCGCGAAGGCGAGTTTCTCGCCAACATGAGCCACGAAATCCGGACGCCGCTCAACGGCATCATCGCGTCCTCCGAGCTGGTCCTCCAGCGCCGGGATCTGCCGTCCGCTGCGACCGAGCAGATCGGATGGTCGCCCGTTGCGCGCGGATTGAGCGCCGGTCGCGGCTGCCGGGGTTACAGTCGTGGCGGGCGCGGAATCGCCTCCAGGCGGGCCAGAGCGTCAGCATGATTCCGATACGCGCGCGACAGGAAATCGCGGTTGCCGTGCCAGCGGGCTTCGTCGGCCTTCTTCGACGCCTTGAGCGCCTTGTCCAACTCGCTTTCCCGCTTCTTCACTTCATCGAGCGCCGTCTTGAAATTGGCGCGCGCATCCGCGCGGAGGTCCTTGGCATCGGACTGAATCTTCTTCAATGCGTCGCGGCTCGATTTGAGCCGCATGTCGAGACTCTCGTGCAGTTCGCGCCGTTGGGAAAACGAAGCCTGGTTGATGTCATGCATTGACCCGGCGAGACCATGGGCGGCGGACGAGGCGGAGGGGTCGCCCTTGCCGTGGCCCTTGCCAGTGTCGTGTGGCACGCCAGCCGCGTGGTCGGCCGGGCGGTCTGCCCGGCGATTCGAGGAGTCTGGTGCGTCCGGTCGCGATGCAGCCGGCGGGGCAGACGGACGATCGAAACCGCCGTCATTTCCTTTGCCCTGGCCGCCGGCACCGGAGTTGCCGCCGCCCTTGCCTTGGGCGAAAGCGGGGGAAGCGGAAATCGCGACGAGGGCTAACATGAGTGCGTGATAAGTTTTCATGAGTTCTGGCTATGGTTGGGGGTTTGATCGATGAGACCGCCGATGCGCCGTCTGGTGCGGCGCCCGCGAGATATCGTGGAACAACGCCGCGGGTCGCCGCGGTGTCCCCACTTCCGTCCAAAGCGCCGCCCTAACTCATTGCCAGCTTGGCCGGGTCCCACTTTTCCGGACTGGCGCTCGCGGCTACTCGCTCTCATCGTCTGGCATGGAAAAACGTCCGTTTGATCAACTCGGCCTCTCGCCCGATCTCCTGAAGGCCGTGGCGAAAATGGGCTTCGAAGAAGCATCGCCCATCCAGACGGCCGTCATCCCCACCATTCTCGAGGGCCGCGACGTCGTCGGCCAGTCTTCCACCGGCTCGGGCAAGACCGCGGCTTTCGCCATTCCCGCGATCGAATGCGTCGATCCCAAGGTGCGGGCGGTGCAGGTGTTGATCCTGTGCCCGACTCGCGAGTTGGCGGTGCAGGTGGCGGAGGAGTTCGGCAAGCTGGCGCTGTTCAAGAAGGGGGTGACGGGGGTGCCGATCTACGGCGGGCAGAGTTACGAGCGGCAGTTCCGCGCGCTGGCGGCGGGCGTGCAGATTGTCATCGGCACGCCAGGCCGGGTGATGGATCACATGGAGCGCGGCACGCTCAAGCTCGACCAGCTCAAGCTCGTCATCCTCGACGAGACCGACCGGATGCTCGACATGGGCTTCCGCGACGACATCGAGCACATTCTGAAATCGGTCCCGGCCAAGCGGCAGCTATTGTTTTTCTCCGCGACCATCCCGCGCGCGATTCAGGACCTGATCAGCCGTTACTCCAAGGACCCGGCCTGGATCAAGATCGAGTCAATTGCGCAGAACGCGCCGCAGGTGGAGCAGACCTATTTCGAGGTGGACCGCCGATCGAAGATCGAGGCGCTCACGCGACTGATCGACGTGAACGATTTCCGCTACGGGATTATTTTCTGCAGCACGAAGATCATGGTCGATGACCTCGACGAGCACCTGCACTCGCGGGGCTACATGACGGACCGTCTGCACGGCGACATCTCGCAGGCGCAGCGGGATCGCGTGATGGACAAGTTTAGGCGGCGGGCCTTCGAGTTCCTCGTGGCAACGGACGTCGCGGCGCGCGGGCTGGACGTCGATGATCTCGAGGTGGTATTCAACTTCGATCTGCCGAATGACGCGGAGGATTACACGCACCGCATCGGCCGGACCGGTCGCGCGGGGCGCAAGGGCCAAGCCTTCACCTTCGTTTCCGGCCAGGAGATCTACAAGCTGCAGAGCATGGTTCGCTGGGCGAAGCTCGACATCCGGCGCGGGAAAATTCCCTCGCTCGATGAAGTGGAGGAGGCGCGCTCGAACGTCTTCTTCGACAAGATCCGCGCCACGCTCGAGGAGAAGAAATTCCGGCCGCACGACCAGATGATCGACCGGCTGCTCGACCAGGGCTACGCGAGCACCGACATCTGTTCGGCGCTGATCCATTTGCTGCAGAGTTCGGCTGGAGCCGCGGCGCCGGCGACGAACAAGAAATCCGCCGGCCCCGCCCCCGCCGCGGATCAAGCGTCTGCGCCCGACAAGGCGCCCGCGCCGCGCGAGGTGAAACCCGCGCCGGCCTGGGTCAAAAAAGCCACGGCCCCGAAGGCGAAGCCGGAGAATTTCGGGCCAGCGGCCGATGCACCCAGCGCACCTCCTCCGGAGGCAGCGATGGCCGAAGCCGGGGAAGGAGAAAGCGATGAAGATTCCGCGCGGCGCAACAAGTCCAAATACGAGCGTCCCGCCCGCACCGGCCGCGAACCGGGGATGGCCACCTTGTTCCTCAACGTTGGCCGCAAGCAGCTCGTGACGCCGGCCGACATCGTCGGCAAGATCG